>JBCCLG010000589.1:0-4095 GCA_039027015.1 Acidobacteriota bacterium
CTCGCGGCGGCGGCGGCGGTATCGGGGTCTTCCTCGGGCTTCTCGCCGTCTGGCGGCACCACCAGGAAGAGCACGTCGAGGGCGGCCGCCCGCTTGCCGGGCCCGCCGTCCTCCCGGCGCAGCACCAGGCTGCCGCGCACCCTCAGGAGCAGATTGTCTCCGCGCGGGGTGACCGAGATCAGCTTGGCCTGCAGGCGGATCTGTGAGCCGTTGGGCACCGGGTGCAGAAAGCGCACCTTCTCGAGCCCGTAGTTGACCAGCATCTTGGCCTCGGGAACCCGAAACATTTCCTCGAAGAGACGAGGGATCAAGGAGATCAGCAGGAAACCGTGGGCGATGGTGGTGCCAAACGGCGTCTCGGCCGCGCGCTCCGGGTCGACGTGGATCCACTGCCGGTCCTCGGTCGCCTCGGCGAAAGCGCTGATTCTCGGCTGATCGACATCGATCCAGCCGCTGGGCTCGAGCCTGAGAGGCTCGGTTTGGCGCAGCTCCTGCAGAGTTAAATCCATTCGGTTCTCCAGTCGGAATAGCGCCGCACTTTACACCGCGCGCCCCGGGGCTGACGAGCGCTCACTTCAATCTCGACTGAGCGCAAGTCTCAGCCGAGCGCCCGTCCTCTTCTTTCCTAGAGCGGCCACAGCATCTGCTGGCGCGAACGAGCCGATGAGAGCCAGCCTTCGGACGGCTCGCCAGCCGCGCCCAGAGAAACCCGCCGCAGCTCCAGGGCGCGGGCCACCTGGCGCTTGGCCTCGGCCCGGTGGACGGCGGCCGAGGCCGGGTCGAGCCGAGCCTTTTGCTCGAAGTACGCGGCCCGCGCCAGGGCGACATCCGGGCGAGAGGGCCAGATTTCGGCAGCGGCCTCAAGGGCCTTCTCGGCCAGGCCCCGCGAAGCTTCGGCGGCCCCGGGGCCCCTCCCTCGAGCACTCGCAGCCGCCTCCACCAGAGCCAGCCGCAGAAGCTCGAGATGCGCCGGCGCCAGGTCGGGATCGTCCTCGAGAACCGGATCCAGCGCCCGTCGCCCGCGCTCCACGGCGCCTCGAACAGGCTCTCCCCGCTCGAGCCGCCACGCCGCCTCGAGGCGAGAAATTTTGGCTACCAGCAGCCTCGCGGGCTGCCAGCTGGAATCGAGCTGCAGGAGCTCGTCCGCGGCCGCGGCGGCGGCGTCCAGAGAGTCGCTCGGATCTTCGCCAACCAGCACCTTGAGCCAGCCGGCGGTCAGATGGGCGCCGAGATGCTGGGTGATGGCGTGGAGATCGCGGCCGGCCGCCTCGATGCGGCCGAAGGCCTCGAGGGCCTCCTCGATATGGCGACGGGCGTCGGGCAGCCGGCCGCGCCAGGCCCGCTCGATGGCCAGCAGACGACGCTCCTCCCCGCGCTGACGGTGGAAGTAGGCGCTGACGCTCTGGCCGGGCCCTCGACGCTCGGCCTCGAGCTGCTCGAAGACCGCGCCCAGCTCGCCCAGGCTAGACCGCGGATCGAGGCCGGCCTCGATCTCGAAGCGAATCCGGGTTGCCTCGCAGATCGCCAGGTTGAGCAAGGGGACCGCGTAGGTAGCTTGCGGGCTCGCGTCCCGGGCCTGGCGGTAGACCGAGGAGGACTCGCCGATCTTCAGCCTCGGATCTCTGCCGCGCAGGGCCTCGATCTCGCCGCGAAAGCACAGGGCGTTGCCCAAGGCATTGAGGTAGGAGCTCGAGCGAGGGTGGATGAGGATGGCCTGCCGGTAGGCCTTCTCGGTGCGGTCAACCGCCGCCGTGGGGTCGAGACCGCGAAACATCTCCCAATCCGCCCACATCGAGTGAATATCGCCGAGCGCCTTCCACGACGCGGCGTCTTCAGGGTCGAGGTCGAGGGAGCGGCGGGCCAGCTCGGCGGCCTCGGCGAGGCTCTGCCTGGGATCGCCGCTCGCCGACTCGAGGGCGCTGGCCTCGGCGCCGCGCTGAATCAGATGGGCCAGCAGCCGAAGCGGACGAGCCGCCTCGGGGTCGATCTCCAGGGCCTGGCGACAGGCCTCCTGTCCGATCTCGAAGGAGCGCACCAGCTCTTCGCTGTCGAGTTTCGTAGCGAAGACTTCCAGCTCGAGGAGCTCGTTTTCGACCCGGCACTGGAGGCTCGAGGCCCGCGGGTCGCTGCGCGCCGTCGAGGCGGCGAGGCGCGCCGATTCCCGGGCTGCCAGGAGATGCTCGACGGCTTCCCCATAGCGCTGTTCCCCTGCCGCGTTTTCGGCCCTGCGCACCAGAATCTCGGCCGCCAAAAGGCGCGCCTCGTAAAACCACGGCCACACCCGCGCGGAGCGCTCCGCGTGCTCGAGGGCGGCGTCGAGATCGCCCTCGGCGAAGGCGGCGAGCGCCCGCGGAAAGTGATCGGGCTCAATGGCGAGCAGCGGCCTGGAGTCGGACCCCTTCCCGGCGAAGCTGCCAAGGCGCAGCTTCTCGATCCCCGGTTCGGCCAGCTCGACGCGCAGCTCCTCGAGCCGAGCCGCCCGGGCCGCGTCGTCGGGCAGGCGCTCGGCGCGCTCCTTGCGCTCCTGATAAAGCCGCAGCAGGGTCAGGCCGAGGTAAGAGGCCACCTCGGGACGGCGAGAGTCGCCCTCCCAGGATGCTTCTAAATAGCGTCGCGCCGACTCCAGATCGTCCAGCACCAGGTAGGCGCGGCCAAGAGCGTAGGAGCCCGCGGAGCGCCCGGCCCCGCCCTCCCGAAGCAGCGCCTCGGAGAGCGCGCTGAGCTGCTCCGCGACCCGCTGCCTGGCCGGCCGCAGATCGTGGACCGGGCTCAGGTGCTCGGCGCGCAGAAACCACTCGACGGCGCTCGCCCGCTGGGCAAAGCGGTCGGCCAGGGCCGCCTGCCTGCGCGCCTCGAGACGCGAGTCGACGAGCAGCCCGAGGGCCAGTGCCGCGAGCAGGAGCGCGGCCAAAACGGCCAGCAGGCGGCGGCGACGGCGGCGACGGCGAGCCGGCCGGTCGATCAATCTCTGCAGCCGCTCCCGGGCCTGGGCGGCCGTGGGCCGGCGCGAGGGCTCGCGGAGCTCGAGCGCGCGGATCAGGGCGGCGAGCTCCTCGTCCTGGCCGACGAGCGGCTCAGGCTCGGCCCGCGCCACGCGATGAAAGACGGCCATAGCCCCAAGCTCAGTAGGGTAGGCGCGGCGGCCGGTGAACAGCTCCTGCAGCAGGATGCCGAAGGCGTACATATCGCTCGCTGCGTTGAGCTCGTGGCCGAGGGCCTGCTCCGGACTCATATAGGCCACCGTGCCGACGGTGGCGCCGCGCAGGGTGCGAAAGGTCAGATCGGGCGAGAGGCCGAGGTCGGGCGTTGCCGCTAAGGGCTCCGCCTCTTCATCGGGCGCGCCGAGGGCGCCGGCAAAGAGGGTGGCCTCTTCCTCCTCCGCCGTCGCGGCGGCGCCGCGGGGGTCCATCTCCACATCGGGCTCGCCCTCGCCCTCATAGAGCGAGCGGGCGATGCCGAAGTCGAGCAGCTTGACCTGGCCGTTCTCGGTCACCATGACGTTGTCGGGCTTGAGGTCGCGGTGCAGGATCAGCTGCCTGTGGGCGGCGGCCAGGGCGTCGGCGATCTCGAGGGCCAGGCGCAGCCGGCGCTCCAGGCCCGGCTCGAGGCCGATCGACCGCTCGGGATCGGCGCGCCACATCAGCTCTCCTAGGGTGTGACCCCGGATCAGCTCGAGCACCAGAAGATCGCCCGACGGGTGCTCAATCAGGTCGAAAACCCGGCAGATGCCAGGGTGATCGAGGCGCGAGAGCAAGCGCGCCTCGCGCAGGAAACGGCCGCGCGCTTCGCTCGTCCGGCGCCTCTTGGAGCGCAGCACCTTGACCGCCACCGGCCTTTTGAGGCGCAGGTCAAAGCCGCGGTAGACCGCGCCCATGCCGCCCTGGCCGATCCGCTCGTCGAGGCGAATCTGCTCGAGGGTCTTTCCTGAGAGGTCCATCAATCCAGATGAGGACAGCGGCGGCGAGGCGGCTGGCCCTCCTCAGGGATCCCCGGGACCGCCGTGCAGAAGCGGGCCCGCGCAGCCCGTTTGGCCCCGGTGCCGCAGCATGTGATCGGCGAGCACCAGGGCCATCATGGCCTCGCCCATGGGCACGA
>JBCCLG010000590.1:0-4091 GCA_039027015.1 Acidobacteriota bacterium
AGCGCCCGCGCCGCCGAGGAAGAGCTGCAGGTGCTGCTGGTTCTCCCCGCCTACGGCCAGGCCCTTTTCGGCGAGGTCGAGGTCGGCGCCGACATCTCGCCCCCCAGCATCGAGATCGAGCGCGTGCTCTACTTTTTGGACGGCCAGCTGCAGTCGGTGGCCCTCGAAGCGCCCTGGAAGGCCACGGTAGACGCCGGCCAGGAGAACGTCGAGCACGTTTTTGAGGTCCTGGTGCAGGCCAAAGGCGGCCTCACCGCCACTTCCGAGGTGCGCACGCCCAAGATCAAGACCGACGAAGAAGTCGCGGTCGACCTGCAGCAGCTCTACGTGGCGGTCGAGAAAAAGGGCGATCGGGTGCTCGATCTCAGGCGCGAGAGCTTCACGGTGATCGACAACGGAAGCCCGCAGAAGCTGGTGACCTTCGAGAGCGGCGAGGTGCCCTTCACCGCCGTGCTGCTGGTGGACGCCAGCACCAGCATGAAGGGCGAGCGCCTGCGCATCGCCCTCGAGGGGGTGACCGGCTTCGTCGAAGAGATGCGCCAGCTCGATCAGGCCAAGCTGATGCTCTTCTCAGACCGCCTGCTCTACGAGTCGCCCTTCACCTCCTTCGGTTCGGTGATCACCCTCGGCCTGGCGACGGTGGAGGCCGGGGGCGGCACGGCGCTCGCCGATCACCTCTATCTGGCGCTTACCCGGCTCGAGAAGAGGCAGGGCCGCCGGGTGATCGTGATCCTCAGCGACGGCATCGACGTCGAGAGCGCGCTGGCCATGGATCACGTGCGCTGGAAGGCGAACCAGCTGCAGCCCGTGCTGTATTGGCTGCGCCTCGATCTCGGCGGCAAACAGGGCGAGCGCCAGTCCATGTGGCGGACCTCGTCCCAGCATCGCGAGGAGCTCGAGGGCGTCATGGAGGCGGTGGAAGAGAGCGGCGGGCGCACGCTGCCGATCGGCGATATTTCAGAAGTCGAGTCGGCGCTGCAACAGATTCTCGAAGACCTGCGAAACCAATATGTGCTCGGCTACTATCCGAGTGAGCCCGCGGGACGCCACAAAGTCCAGGTGCGGGTTCCGGTCCGCGGCGCCCAGATCCGGGCCCGCGGCAATTACTCGCAGTCTTCGACCTGGGACGGCAGAAAAGGCTGGTAGCACCATGACATCACCTCGGATGAGGACGCCGACTCTCCCCCGCACGCCCCGGCTTCTCCCGACGCTGTTCGCACCCCGAGCCTCCGACCTTCGGCATTCCGAATTTCGAGGCCCGGGGCTTTTGAGTTCGGGCCTTCTGGCGCTCGCCCTCGCCCTCGGTCTTTTGGCCGCGGGCGCCGCCCCCGCGGCCGCGATTTTGACCCCCGAAGCCGAGCTGCGGCTGCGCGAGGCCGGCCACGATCCGGCCGAGATCAAGAGCCCCCTGAACACCGACGAAGAGATGCGCGCCTGGGCGCGCAAGGTGATCCCCGCCGGCATGCCCGAGCCCGATCGGCTCAAGCTTCTCCTCGAGCTGCTCCACGAGTCGAGCCGCTTCGACTTCGAGTATCAGGCGGGCTACACCGCGACGGTGCCCGAGACCTTCAGGAACGGGCGGTACAACTGCCTCTCCTTCTCCATGCTCTTCGTGGAGCTGGCCCGCTCGCTCGGCCTGCCGGCCTCCTACCTCAGCATCCGCCGGGACCACTCCTTCAGGCGCGACGGCGATCTGGTGGTGCTGACCCGCCACATCACCGCCGGCTACGGCGGCTTCGCCGACCGCACCGTGCTGGAGTTCGACGTCGGCCCCGAGGTCGACTACCAGGCCGCCGTCTCGATCACCGACACCGAGGCCCTCGCCCTCTTCTACTCCAACCGCGGCGCCGAGCTGCTGCGCAACGACCAGCTCGAGGCGGCCACCGACAAGCTCCGGATCGCCGTCCTGCTGGCGCCCGAGATCGCCCAAAGCTGGGTCAACCTGGGCGTGGTGCACCGCCGGCTCGACCGCTTCGTGGAGGCCCGCGACGCCTACGAACGGGCGGCCGCCCTCGAGCGCGACAACATCGCCGCGTACCAGAATATGGTCATCCTGCTGCGCCGCAGCGGCGAGCTCGAGGCGGCGCAGGAGCTGATCGACCTGCTCGACAGCCACGGCAACCGCAACCCCTTCACCTACCTCACCCTCGGCGACTTCAGCCTCGAGGACGGCCGCCTGTCCGAGGCCGGGAACTTCTACAAGAAAGCCCACCGGCTGGCGCGCGGCGAGGCCGACACCAACGCAGCCATCGGGCTGTGGGCGCTGCTGGTGGGCAAAACCGCGAGGGCCGAAAGCTGGCTGCGCAAGGCCAAGAAGATCGAGCCCAAGAACGAGCGGGTCGTGCGCCTCTCCGCGCGCATCGAAGCCAAGAAGCGCCGCGATCGCGAGTGTCAAAAAATTGGATCGCCGGGCTCCGCATACGCTTCTTTGAACGCAACTTTCTTCTGCAGGGAGTCAGATTCGGACGACGAAGAGTCCTGAGGCGGGCGCGCGGAACCTCTCGTCCCGCCTGAGACATCGCCGGTCGCCTCCGGGCGACCGCATCGCATCGAGCCTCCCGGAGGAGCCCATTCTGGCTCCTCCGTTGCTTTTTCAGGAGGGCTCTCGCCGCGCTCCCCGCCGAGGGTGAGTGGCGGCAACAAGCCCAAGCAAGGAGGAAATCATGCGAAAACCTATTTCGACGACGGCGGTCTGGCTGGCGCTGCTGCTGGTCGCTCTGCCGGCGGCGGCACAAAATCTCACCGGCACTTTGAGGGGCACCGCCGAGCTCGAGGACGGCAGCGGCGTTCCCGGGGTGCTCGTCACCGCCACCTCACCCTCTCTCCAAGGATCTCGAACCGCGGTCACCAGCGAGACCGGCCAATGGCTGATCCGCAACGTGCCCCCGGGCGAGTACATCGTCACCTTCGAGCTCGAGGGCATGGCGACCACCCAAAGCTCGGCCAGCGTCAGCCTGGGCCAGGCGACGCCGGTGAACGTCACCATGCAGGTGCAGAGCGAAGAGGAGACGATCGTCGTCACCGGCGAGCTGCCCTCGGTTCTGGCGTCCTCGGAGGTCTCCACCACCTATGACTTCGAGACCGTCAACGATCTGCCGATCGACCGCACGCCGGCGGCGATCGCCAACCTGGCCCCCGGCCTGAGCGACAACGGCCCCAACGGCGGCCAGGTCTCCATTTCGGGCGCCTTCGCCTACGACAACGTCTTCTTGATCGACGGCGTCGACGCCAATGACAACCTGTTCGGCAACACCAACCCGGTGTTCATCGAGGACGCCATCGCCGATATCCAGGTTCTGACCTCGGGTATTTCCGCCGAGTACGGCCGCTTCACCGGCGGCGTGATCAACGTGATCACCAAGTCCGGCGGCAACGAGTTCACCGGCACCCTGCGCGCCGACCTCACCAACGACGACTGGCGCAACGAGACGCCGCTCGAAAGCGAGTCGGAGACCGACCTGCAGGACGACGTCAACGAGATCTACTCGGGCACCATCGGCGGCTACGTGATGAAGGATCGACTGTGGTTCTTCGGCGCCGCCCGCGACGAGAGCATCAGCGCCCAAAGGCTGCTCTTCCAGACCCAAATCCCCACGGCCACCTCCCAGGAAGAGGAGCGCTTCACCCTCAAGGGCACCCTCAACCTGGCCGATCGTCATCAGATCCAGGCCACCTTCACCGACCGCGAGCAAACCGGCGTGCGCCCGTCCTTCAACGCCAGCGCCACGCCCGATACCGTGCGTACCCGCCAGGATCCCAGCGACCTGGGCGTGCTGCGCTATTCCGGCATTCTGAGCTCGTCGCTCTTCCTGGAGCTTCAGGGCTCCGAGAAGACCTTTAGATTTCAGAACTCCCACGGCATCGGCGCCGATCAGACCCCGGGCACGCCCTCGTTCATCGCCAACACGCCGTTCTTCGACGACTTCGGCAACTTCGGCGGCCACTACAACGCGCCGTATTTCGACGGCTCCGACCCGGAAAACCGCGACAACGAGCAGATCCGAGCCGACCTCTCCTACTTCGTGGATACCCAAAGCCTCGGCAGCCACGACCTCAAGATCGGCTTTGAGGACTTCTCGAGCTTCCGCACG
>JBCCLG010000591.1:0-4087 GCA_039027015.1 Acidobacteriota bacterium
AGCCCGCCTCCCTCACCCTCACCCGCCGCCTGCTGAACGGCGCGCCGGCCGCGGGAGAGGGGCGCTACAGCGTGCGGCGCCTGGAGCAGCCGGCGCGTCCGCAGATGCCCGCCGATCTGCCCGCCCCGCCCGCTCCCGAGGGCGCCGTCACCGTCACCGCGGGCGACCTGCAGCGCGCCCGCTGGGAGACCCTCTTCGAGTTTCGCGAGGTCCTGGCCTCCTGGCCCGAGGCCGAGGAGGTGGCGAGTGGGCGCGTGCGCCACGGCGAAGACGGCGTCGCCGCGCTCGAGCTCGACCTGCCGGCGGGGGTTTTCCGCGTGCTCTACGAAACCGAGGACGCCTTCGGCACCGGGATCGAGCGCAGCCTCGACCTGATCGTGGCGGGCAGCGGAGAGCGGTCGGAGCTGCGGCTGCCGGCCTTTCTGGCCGCCGAGAGCGAGACCGTGAAGCCCGGCGAAACGGCGCGCTTCCTGGTGCACTCGGGCTTCTCGGGCCAGGCTCTTTTCTTCGACGTCTTCCACCGCGACGAGCGCCTCGAGCGGCGGATGATTCGCGCGATGGATGCGCCGCAGATCCTCGAGGTGCCGATCGGCCCCGAGCAGCGGGGCGGCATCGCCGTGCGCCTCACCGTGCTGCGCGATCACCAGCTCCTGCAGCTGCAGGAATCGGTCGACGTGCCGTGGGTGGATCGCCAGCTCGAGGTGGCCTTCGAGCGCTTTCGCGATCGCCTGATGCCCGGCGAGCAGGAGACTTTCACCCTCACCGTGCGCGGCTCGGGCGACGACCTTGCGGCCCAGCTCGACCCGAGGACGGTCGAGCTGGTGGCCTATATGTTCGACCGCAGCCTCGACCTCTTCGCCAAGCATCAGCCGCCGCGGCCGATCTCCCTCTATCCGAGGGGCTCCTGGGCGCCGAGCCTCAGCTCGAGTCTCGGCTCCGCGCCGACCTTGATGCATCGGCACCTGCTGCCCTCGCCCCCGAGCTATCCAAACCTCCGGCCGGCGCGCCTCATCTTCCTGGACGGCTGGCCGATCGGCGGCCCGGGAAGGCGCGGCGGTGCTGGGGTGCGGATGCTCACGGCCCGCGCCGCACCGAGCGCGGCCCTCGGGAAGGCGGCGCCGGCACCTCCTTCGCCGCCGGCGAGAGCGAGCGTGATCGAGCAAAGCGCTTCGGTGACCATGGACAACGCCTTTGACGCGTCGGCCGAAGCGGAGGCCGCCGGTTCGCCGGACGAGCCCCAGGAAGGTCCCGCGGATCCGGACGGGCGGGGCGAGTTCGTGCGCAGCGACTTCGCGGAAACCGCCTTCTTCCTGCCCCACCTGCGCCTCGGCGCCGACGGCTCGACGCGCGTTGAGTTCACGGTGCCGGACTCGGTGACCGAGTGGAGCGTGTGGGCCCATGCCCTCACGCGCGACCTGCGTTCGGGCTCGGCGGAGGAGAGAACGCGCAGCGCCAAAGATCTTCTGATCCGCCCCTATCTGCCCCGATTCGTGCGCGAGGGAGACCGCGCGGAGCTGCGTCTGTTGGTCTCGAACTCCGGCGCCAAAAAGCTGGTGGGCGAGGCTCGGGTGCGCGTTGAGCACCCGGAGACCGGCGAGGATCTCAGCGCCGCCTTCGGCCTGTCGCGGGAGCAGCTGGTCCTGCCGTTCGAGGCCCTCCCGGGCGCCTCGACCACCCTCGCCCTGCCCCTGGAGGCGCCCCGGAATCCGCAGCCCGTGGCGATCACCGCCGTCGCCCGCAGCGGTTCCCTAAGCGACGGCGAGAGGCGGCCCCTGCCCGTGCTGCCGAGCCGCCTGCACCTGGCCCAATCCCGCTTTGCCGCGGTGAGAGGGCCGGGGGTCCGCACCCTGCGCTTCGAGGAGCTCGAGGCTCTCGAGGATGAGACCCTCGAAAGCGAGTCGCTGATCGTCACCCTCGACGGCCAGCTTTTCGGCAGCGTGCTGCGCGCCGTGCCCTATTTGGTGGACGATCCCTACCAATGCACCGAGCAGAACCTCAACCGCTACCTCGCCACCGGCATCCTGAGTCGACTCTACGACGACTACCCCGGGGTTGCGCGCCTGGCCGCTCGCCTCGCCGCCGAGCGCGACACCCCCCTCGAGGAGTGGAACGATCCGGACCCCAACAGACGCCTTCTGCTCGAGGAAACGCCGTGGCTCCGGCACGCCCGCGGCGGCGAGGACGTAGAGGGTCTGCTCAAGGTGCTCGATCCCGAGATCGCCGAGCGGGTGCGCGCCGAGGCCCTCGCCGAGGTTCTCAAGGCCCAAACCTCCTCGGGCGGCTTCCCGTGGTGGCCCGGCGGGCCGCCCTCGCCCTACCTCACCCTCTACACCCTGCAGGGTTTCTCGCGCGCCCTCGACTTCGGTCTCGAGGTGCCCAAAGAGCCGGTGCAGAGGGCGTGGCGCTATTTGGCGAGCTATTGGCGCGACGAGCTCTCCCGCGAGATCGCCGAGCGGAAGTGCTGCGCCCCGCGCCTGACCTTCCTCGCCTGGCTGCTCTCCGCCTACCCGGACGACAGCTGGACCGGCGGCGCCTTCAGCGATGACGACCGGCGCAGGATTCTCGACCTGGCGGCGCGCGACTGGCGCACGCTCTCGCCTCGCCTCAAGGGCTATCTCGCCCTGGCCCTCGCGCGCTCGGACCGCCGGGCGGAGGCCGTAAACGTGTGGGAGAGCGTGATGGACTCCGCCAAGACCGCCCCCGACCTCGGCACCTTCTGGGCGCCCGAGGATCGCGCCTGGCTTTGGTACAACGACACCGTGGAGACCCACGCCTTTGCGCTGCGGGTGCTGCTCGAGATCGACCCCGAGGACGAGCGGCGTCACGGTCTGGCCCAGTGGCTGATGCTCAACAAAAAGCTCAGCCACTGGAAATCAACCCGCGCCACCGCCGAGGCCCTCTACGCCCTGGCCGCCTACCTCGAGGCGGAGGGCGGCCTGGGAGTGCGCGAGACGGTCATCGTGCAGGCGGGCCCGCGGCGCGAGCGCTACGAGCTCGATCCCGACAAGAGCGGCCGCCGCCAGCTGGTGGTTCCGGGAGAGAGCGTGCTGCCGGCGATGGGCGAGATCGACGTCGAGGTCTCCTCCGAGAGCCTGCTTTTCGCCTCGGCCACCTGGCATTTCGCCACCGATCGGCTGCCTGAGGAGGCGAGCGGAGACTTCTTCCGAGTCGAGCGCCGCTACTTCCGGCGGGTGCTCGAGAAGGGCGCCTACGAGCTGCGTCCCTTGGCCGAGGGCGAGCCCATCGCGGTGGGAGATCAGGTCGAGGTCCACCTCTCCCTGCGCTCCAAGCACGCCGCGGAATACGTGCATCTGCGAGACCCGAGGGGCGCCGGCTTCGAGCCGGAGGACACGCGCTCGGGCTGGTCGTTCAGCGACGGTCTCGGCAGCTATCGGGAGATTCGCGACAGCGGGACCCATTTCTTCTTCGAGTGGCTGCCGGTGGGCGAGTACATCTTCCGCTACCGCCTGCGCGCCACCACCTCCGGATCCTTCCGGGTCGGGCCAGCGCAGCTTCAATCCATGTACGCGCCCGAATTCGTGGCCTACTCGTCGGGCCGCGTGCTGGAGATCGAGCCTTGAGAGGGGCGGCCTGTCAGGCTTGACAAGCCTTGGGAGAAACCTGAACACTGCATCCTTAGTGCGGCATGTTCCCATGCTGAAGCGTCCGAGGCCGACAACGGAGGTTGCGATGTCAAAAGATCTTACGATCCACTTTCCTGAAGGCGCCAGACTGCCGCAGGGTCTTGGGCAGCAGCAGGATTTTCTGCGCTATGCGGTCGTAGGCTCCCTGTATCGAAGGGGTCTTCTTTCCGGCCGCGCCGCGCGCCAACTCACGGGCGACTCCCGCCGTCAGTTCGAGGAGAAGATGGCCGAATACGGCTTCCCGCTTCTGGGAAACGACCCCGAAGACCTGGCGACTGAACTCGGCGCCTAGGACGGGGTGCTCGATGCAATCGTGAGTGACACCGGGCCGTTGATCACTCTCGAGAAGCTGAAGGATGGCTATTCCCTGCTCGGGAGCATGTACGAGCGCATCGTAGTGCCTCCCAAAGTGATCGAGGAGTTGACCTGCGGCTCCTCACTTG
>JBCCLG010000592.1:0-4066 GCA_039027015.1 Acidobacteriota bacterium
CGCAGCGTTCGGGATCGAGTCCAGCCGCAGGGAGTGGAGTTTGATTCGAGAAAAGCTCAGCCGAGTTCCCCTTTTGGGGAGGCTGTGGTCCGCGAGGGAGCCCCTCGAGTCGAGGCCCCACGGCTATGACTTGATCGGGGACCTCGATGAGGATCTCGATCCGGAATTCCTGCCGCCCGCCAAACAGCAGGCCGCGCACGCCGCGCTCCTCGAGAGCCTGCGCTAGCTCGACAAACGGCACGACGTGCCCACGGTGGTGATCGCGGCGGTCGAAAAGGCGGAGGCCGCGCGTTCGGTGATCGCCGGCCTGATCATCCAGGCCCACCTGCGGGGCCTACGTCTCGCCCTCGGCAAGCTGGTCCCGGGCCAGGGCTTCAGGCTCTTGCGCAAGCGCCTGCCGCGCGGCGTCCAGGACGACGACGCCACCCGGCCGCCTAGGCTGCGGGACTCGGACGACATGGCTCTGCACATCGTCGGCGCGCCGGACGACGATCAGCTCAGAACGTGGTATGCCGAGGCCAGCGAGGATCGCGACCTTCTGCTGATCGAGGCTCCGTCCATGCTCTCGTCAGTCGACGCGGCCCTGCTCGCCCGAGCCTGCGACGGCCTTGTTTTAGTAGTGCATGCCCTGGACACGCGGCAAGAGGATCTCGAAACCGCGCTCGAGCGAGCGCGGGCGGCGGGTAGCCCGCCGATCGGGTTGATCATGGACCGCCACCGCGAGTGGCTGCCGCGCATGATCCGCAAGGTCTTGCCCGGCTATCCCCGGTCGATCAGGCCGCGGCGGCGCTGAGACCCCGCCCCCTCGGGCGCGCTTCGATTCTCAGGAGCTTGGGATCTCAGGCGCTTAGGATCTCAGGCGCTTTGGATCTCAGGCAGAGTTGCCGGCGTCGACGATGAAAGACTGCCCGGTCACCGCCGAAGACTGATCGGAGAGGAGAAAGGCGACCGTGGATGCCACGTCCTGGGGCGTGACGCCGGATTTCAGGGCCTCAGCGGCGCGCAGGTGATCCACCATCTCGGGCTTGAGATGGGAGGTCATCTTGGTCGCCACGTAGCCTGGAATCACCGCGTTGGCGCGGATACCTCGCTTGCCCATCTCTCGCGCCAGCGATTTCGTCATCGCCAGCAGCCCTCCCTTAGAGGCCGCGTAGGCCGTTTGGCCGGCGACTCCCTTGAGCGCGCTGAGCGACGAGATATTGACGATCGAGCCGCGGCGCCTCGACACCATGACCCGCAGGACGGCCCGACAAACGCGGAAAGCTCCTCCCAGGTTGGTGTCGATCACCTCTTCCCAGGAGTCGTGACTGGCCATGGCCAGAAGCTCGCTTCGCTCCATCCCCGCGTTGTTCACCAATCCTTCGATGGGACCGAGGGCCTCCTCGACCTCGGCCACCAGGGACGCGGGCCTCTCGCGATCGCGCAAATCGAGGGGGAAAGCGCGCACGCGCTCGCCGAGGCTCTCGGCAACTTCCCTGCCGAGGGCTTCATCGCTGTGCCAGGTCAGGGCGACCGGTGCACCCAGGCCGGCCATATGCTCAACGACGGCCCGGCCGATGCCCCGGGTGCCGCCGGTGACCAGGACAGTTCCGGGCGAACGCTCGCGCTGCTCATTGCTTTCAGGCATGGGCGCTATCTCAGCATGTCGCCGAGGCGGCCGCAAGGGCGCGGGGCGGCCGAGCGGTGACCGATGGATAGGCGATAATCGAGCCCGCACCGACCACGAACCCCGCCGAGGACCCCATGCCGATCATCCCGCCCCACGGTACCCGCGATATGCGCGGCGACGTTTTGCCGCCCGCCCTCCTGCCGATCTTCGAAGACTCCTTCGTGCGATCCTGCGATCTCATCGAGGAGTACATCTTCCGGCTTGCGGTCGACATTTTCCGTCGCCTGGGCGGTGAGTCGGCGACCGCGCGCGCCGGATCCGTCGCTGAGATCATCGAGCGATGCGAGCTCGATCCCCAAATCGCCCCCGTGCCGGTCGACTGGCTCGCGCGTCTGCTCGCCCGCAGGGGTCTTCTCGAAGAGGCGGCGGGCAAGGCCGCCGAGGCGGTTCGCTACAGCCTGACCGGTCCGCTTCCAGAGAACTCGGCCGAGTCGATCCGAGAGCAGCAGGAAGAGCACGACCCGCGCGCTCTGCCGTCCTTTGACATCGCCCGGATGGCGGCCGACGCCTACCCCGAATGCCTGCGCGGAACGCTCAAGGGCGAGCAGGCGCTCTTCGCGCCGGCTCGTCTCGCGCTGTGGTCGAAGTACTTCCACAACGACAACCCCCTCTACGCGATCAATAACCGCATACCCGCCATGCACGCCGCGGGCCTTGGCGATCTGGCCGCCCCGCCGGCCCGAGCGATTCGTTCGGTGCTCGAGCTTGGCGGTGGCCTCGGAAGCGCCGGGGTCGCTCTTCTCGAAGCTCTCGAGGAGGCCGGTCGGCTGAAAGATCTCGAACGATACCGCTTCACCGACGTCTCCCCCGTCTTCCTGCGCCGGGGAGACAGGGCGCTGCGCGCGGGCCGCGACGAAGGCGGCGGCGTCACGATTCAATCGAGCCGGGTCGATATCGACGGCGATCTGGCAGCACAGCTGCGCTCGAGCGATCGCTTCGACCTCATCTTCTCCGTCAATACGCTCCACGTGGCCAAGAGCCTCGAGAAAACCCTGCGGCAGATCCTCGAGCTGCTCGAGCCCGGAGGCCGGCTGATCTTCGGGGAGTGCGTCCGGCCATTTCCGCGGCAGCCTCTCTACACCGAGCTGGTCTTCTTTCTCCTCGAGTCCTTCCGCAGCCCCGAACTCGATCCTAGCTGGCGGCCCACCGGCGGTTTTCTCACCGCCGAGCAGTGGACCGCCGCTCTCGAGCATGCGGGCTTCGCCGGAGTCGAGGTCGTGCCGGATATCGCCACGATCAGGCCCCACTACGACAACTTCGTGGTCGCGAGCCTGTCCGCCCGCCGGCCGGGATAAGCGGTGGCCCGGCGCATGCCTCGAGGTATCCCTTCGCGGCCGGTTGCAAAAGTCAGGGTCGTTTGCCGTCTAAGTCTAGTAGGACGCGGGCAGTGTGCCCGCGCACCGGCAAACTAGACCTGCGCCTCGCTCGAGGCGTCCTGGAGGCCCTCGTTGACCAGCCACGATCTGCTCTGGAAGAGCCTGCTTCAGGCCTTCCTTCATGAATTCCTCGAGTTCGTTGCTCCGGACCTACTCGAGACTCACCGAACCCGAGACCCCAGCTTCCTCGACCAGGAAGCAGCCGCGGATCTGCCGAGAGGTCGGGTCTCGCGTCTCGACGTCCTCGCGCGGCTCAGGCCACTGCGCACCGGAAGCGAGCCGAGACTGCTGCTCATCCATGTCGAAATCGAGAGAGACTTCGGCACGGATATGGACGCCCGAATGTGGCGCTACTATCGCCACTTGAGGCTCAAATACGATGAGCCGGTCATTCCTATCGTCCTCTTTTTAAGCGGCGGTCGGGGAGGCGTTGAGACTCGAACCGCTCGGGAAACCCTGATCGGAGTCGAAATCAGCACCTTCACCTACTGGGCTTTTGGTCTCGCGGGAGCCCAGGCCGTCGACTATCTCGGGCGCAACGCCCTCTCACCCGCCCTCGCCTCGTGCATGAGCCCGGAACTCCTGGGCCAAGCGAGACTCAAAATCCGCTGCTTGGAGGACATCGTCGACCTGCAGCTCGACGAGGCCCGCAAATTCTTGCTCGTGAACGCGGTAGAAACCTATCTCGATTTGGATGAAGGAGAGTCCATGGACTACGCTCAAAGAATGTCTAGAAGTCACCACGCGCAGGAGATCGAGGAGATGGAGCTCACCTGGGCAGGACGCCTTCAGCGAGACGCCAAGGCGGACGGGGTCAAGGAGGGCGAAAAACTCGGTCGAGCCAAAGGCTCCCAGAAGGTCATTGAAGCTATGCTGGCCGAAAAATTCGGCGCCCTCGATGGCGCCAGGAGGCGAAAGCTTCGGGCCATCGACGACCCCGAGAAGCTCAATGAGATTGGCCGCCGCCTCCTCAAGGCCGAGTCGTGGGGCGAGCTAGGGCTCGACGACTAGAGTTCCGGCC
>JBCCLG010000593.1:0-4060 GCA_039027015.1 Acidobacteriota bacterium
CGGAGACGGAGACGAGATCCTCGCCGGAACTGATCCCCTGGATCCGCTGGATGATCTCTGACACCCGCACGAGGCCGAATGGCTTCTATCGGGCAGTTCCTGCCTCCGCCAGCCGCCTCTCGAGATCGATCAGCTGACGCTTTCGCCACACGCCGCCGCCGTAGCCGGTGAGGGAGCCGTCGGCGGCGATCACTCGATGGCAGGGGATCAGGAGGGCGATGCGGTTGGCGCCGTTGGCGCGCGCTACCGCGCGGGTGGCGCGGGGTCGTCCCAGGGCGGCTGCCAGCTCGGAGTAGGAGCGGGTTTCCCCGGGCGGAATCTCCAGCAGGCTCTTCCACACGGCGCGCTGGAAGGGCGTTCCCCCGGGCTCGAGAGCGGGCGGCTCGGGCAGCGGCCGCGCGCTGAAAAGCGCGCCGAGCCAGGCCTCCGCGCGCCCGTGGACCCGCGTGCGACCGAATCCCAGGGGCTCGCGGGCCTTCGCCCTGATGGCGATCAGCTCGCGGCGCAGGGCCTTGCGGTCGAAGAATTCGAGCAGGTAGAGCCTCGACTCGTCGGCGAGGGCGATCATCGGCCCCAGGGGCGTGGTGAGGGGCGCGGCCCGCAGCCGCGCGCTGGAGCTGGAGCTGAAGCTGCCGGGGGAATCGCCGAGCAGGCGGGCGAAGGCTTCGCGAAAGGCCGAGGGCGAGGAGAACCCAGCCTCGAGCTGCGCCTCGATCACCCGACCCGAGCCCGCGAGGGTGTCGGTGCCCGCCGCGATGCGCCGCTGGCGGGCGAGCTGGAGGAAGGTCATGCCGAAGGAGCGCCGGAACGCGCGGCGCACGGTGGAGGGGTCGTGCCCCGTAGCCGCCACGTCGGCCTCGGACCACCGGCGAGCCGGATTTTTCTCGAGGGCGGCGAGCAGCGGCGCCACCTGCGGATCGGTGCCCACGGGGTGGCAGCGCCGGCACGGCCGGAAACCCGCCTCGGCGCAGGCTGCCGCCGTCTCGAAGAAGCGGCAGTTCTCGCGCCGAGGCTTGGGCGCCGGGCAGGAGAGGCGGCAGAAGATGCCGGTGGAGGTGACCGCGACGAAGATCCTTCCGTCGTAGGACTCGTCGCGGGCGAGAAGAGCGGCATAAAGCAGCCGGTCGCGGTCGGCGTCGAGCCTGGAGGCTTCCAGAGCCTGGGATTCGAGCTTGGGTGCGGAGCGCATGACGGGAGCTTAGCGAGCCGACGGCCGGGCCGCCGCCTGAAAACGGGCGGGGCATTCGAATCGCCGAGTTCCGGCAAGCCCGGAAGGCCCTGTAAAGTGGCCGTCACAACCCGCGGCTCTCCTTGATACCTCAGGCCGATGGCGATAGCTTCGAAAAATGAGCAGAAGAAAAATTTGGTCTCCAGCTTCCACGATTTCCCTGGCCGTGATTTCCCTGGCCGTGATTTCCCTGGCGTGCTCCGCTGGCGCCGACCCCCAAAGCGCTTCGGCCGCCGAGAACGAGTTTAGGCCCCCTCAAGACGCCGAGGTTTCATCAACCGGCCTGGTGTCTCAGGTTCTTGCCGCCGGCACCGGCGAGAAGCACCCAGACGCCAACGACATCGTGCAGGCGCACTACATCGGGCGCGATCCGCAGGGAAAGGTCTTCCTGTCGACCTACGATCGCGGTCAGCCCGGGACTTTTCCCCTCGATAAGGTCTTCGCTGGCTGGAGCGAGGGCATGCAGCAGATGGTTTCCGGCGAGAAGCGCCGGCTGTGGATTCCGGCGCGGCTGGCTCCGGCAAATCCGCAGTCGGGGCCCAAGGGCGACGTGATCTTCGACGTCGAGCTGCTGGGCTTCCTGGCCGTGCCCGATCCGCCGTCGAGCTTCAGCGAGCCCCCCGAGGACGCGCGCAGGCTGCCGTCCGGCGCGGTCGTCCAGGTTGCCAAGCCGGGCACCGGCGAAGAATACCCGGCGCCCGACGACGTGGTGCTCGTGCACTATTTGATGTGGGACGGCGAGGGCAAGAATCTCGACTCCACCTACGCCCGCAATCGGCCGGTGGGCATCCCGATCGACAAGGTCTTCCCGGCCTTCTCCGAGGCGGTGGCCGACATGGTGGTCGGCGAGCAGCGCTTTGTGTGGATGTCGCAGCAGGTGCACGGCGGCGAGTGGCCCAAGGCCCCGGACGGCCCCATCGCGCTGCGGGTCGAGCTGGTCCGCACGATGCCCGGCAGCACCGTCCTGGCGTCCCCTGAAATGCTCGAGAAGGCCCGGCAGGGCAGCGACGGCTGATGGTCTTCGGACCCCAACCCGGCAGGGCCCGCATGGACTTCGGGCTTTCGGGTCCGATACCTAAAGACATTTTGGTTCTGCTGGGGGTCACCTTCCTCAGCTACGCGCTGGGGGCCTTCGCCTCCACGCGGCCGCTGATCGACCTCCTGCAGCTGGGCCCCGGGGTGCTGCGCGGCTTCCTGTGGCAGCTGGTGACCTATCCGGCCGCCAGCAGCTATGACCAGGGCGCCCTCGGCTTCCTGATCACCCTGTGGATGATCCTGGTTTTCGGCAAGCAGGTCTTCGGCTTCGTCGGGCGCAAGGCGTTCTGGCGGCACTTCGTGATCTCGGCCCTCGTGGCCGGCGTCATCGCCGTGCTGGTCGAGCGGGTCATGGCCCTGGCGGGTTCGACCTCGCCCTTCGTGCCTTTCACCCTGATGCAGGGCCGCGCTTTCATACTGGCGTTCCTGATCACCGGCTTCGCGACCCTCTACGGCAACGCCACGATCTACTTCATGTTCGTTCTGCCCCTCAAGGCCTCCTGGTTTATCGGCCTGGAGATTCTGCTCGCCTTCCTGCTTTTTCTGAGCTATCAGGATTTCGCCGGGTTTATCGGCATCTGCGCGGCGGTCGGGGCGTCTTACATGCTTTTTTCAGGGCGCGGTCCGATGCGCTTTTTCCACGAGACGCGCCTGCGCATCGAGCGGCGCATTCTGGAGAGAAAGCTGCGCAAAATGCGCGGTAAGGGCGGCGACGGCGACGGCGGCGGGCTGGTGCAGGGCCCCTGGGTCAACTGAAGGGCCGCCTGATCCGGGGCCTTCCAGACAGCTCACATCAGGCGGGAGTTCGAACTCGTGGCGGCGAAGAAAAACGCGCAGTACACCCCGATGCTGCGCCACTATCTCGAGGTCAAGGCCGAGCACGAGGACGCCGTGCTCTTCTACCGCATGGGCGATTTCTTCGAGCTGTTTTTCGAAGACGCGGTGGCCGCCGCGCCCCTCCTCGAGGTCACCCTAACCGCCCGCCATAAGGGGAGTGACCGCGAAGTGCCCATGTGCGGCGTGCCGCACCACGCGGTGGACGCCTATATCGGCAAAGTCCTCAAGGCGGGTCTCAAGGTCGCGATCTGCGAGCAGGTGGAGGATCCGGCGCAGGCCAAGGGCCTGGTGAAGCGCGAGGTCACCCGCGTGATCACCCCCGGAACGGTCAGCTCGCCCGAGCTGCTCGACGGCAAGGAGGCCAACCTCTTAGCGGCCCTCGCCTGGGGCGCCGACTCTGGGGGCGCCGGCGCCTTTCTCGACGTGTCGACGGGGTCCTTTTTCGTGCGCAGATACGACAGCGCCGAGAGCTGCTGCGAGGATCTGGGCGTCCTGCGCCCGCGCGAGGCCCTTTTCGAAGCGGACGATCTGCCCGAGAGCGTCCGCGCCTTTCTCGAGGCGGAGATCGCCTGCCGCACCCCCCTCGAGGGCGACCGCTATCTCGACCGTCGGCGGGCCGCCGAGCGCCTGCTCGAGCATTTTGGCTCCCAGAGCCTGCGCGGCTTCGGCCTCGAGGCGGGGGAGCCCGCGGTGGAGGCCGCGGCCGCCGCCCTGGAATACGCCCGCGCCACCCAATTCAGCCAGCTCGATCACGTGCAGAGCCTGGCCGTCCGGGCTCCGGACGCCACCATGGTGATCGACGCCACCACCCTCGCCAATCTCGACGTCTTCCGCAATCAGCGCGAGGGCGGCACCAAGGCGACCCTGGTTTCCGTTCTCGACCGCACGGTCACCGCGGCGGGCGGGCGTCAGCTGCGCGACTGGCTGCGTCGGCCCCTGCGGCTGCCGGCGGCCATCGCC
>JBCCLG010000594.1:0-4059 GCA_039027015.1 Acidobacteriota bacterium
ATCGCCTCGTGGCGCTGACTGTGGTTGGCGACGGCTATAAACGGATCCTGCGAGGTTGCGATGTGCTCGAGGCCCCCTAGGACCGTGACCCCGCCGCGGCTGGCTCGCGACATGAGGAGGCGGCACAGGAATCGAGTGACGGCGTCCCCTTCGAGGTACGGCAGCGGTCCGGATGCTGGCTTGATCCCGGTCGGCCACTGGGGCCCCGCGACGGCGGAGGCAGCGCGGGGTGCTGCAGGCGCCGCCGCGGGCTGCGGCTGCGGTGATTCCGCTGTGTCGCCCTCCAGCATCGCGCCAGGACCCCTCAGCGTCGGCGCCCCGAGGGGCGGCCGGCCGTCACCGGCCTCACGCGGAGCGGGGGCATCCAGCAGGTGCTCAGATCAGCTCCGTGACGTCTTTGAAGTCACGGGCCTGGGATTCGGCCACCGGCCGGCAGGTGATCTCGCCTGCGAAGGTGTTGACGCCGTTGCGCAGGTGCTCGTCGCGCCGGATCGCCTCGCGCACCCCGTGCTTGGCGAGCGACAGAGCGTAGGGCAAGGTCGAGTTGGTGAGCGCCAGGGTCGAGGTGCGCGGAACCGCGCCCGGCATATTCGCCACGCAGTAGTGCACGATGCCGTCGACGTCGTAGACCGGGTCCGAGTGGGTCGTCGGCCGGGTGGTTTCGAAGCACCCGCCCTGGTCGACGGCGACATCCACCAGCACGGAGCCTTTTTTCATCAGGCTCAGCATCTCGCGGGTGATGAGCTTGGGCGCCGAACGGCCCGGTATCAGGACCGCTCCGATCACCACGTCGGCCTTCTTGAGGCACTCCTCGAGGTTGTGAGGCGTGCTGGCCAGGGTGGTCACCGCGCCGCCGAAGAAGTCGTCGATGTAGCGCATGCGATCCGGGTTCTTCTCGAGCACCGTCACCCGGGCGCGCATGCCGTGGGCGATCTTGAGCGCGTTGAGGCCGACGATGCCGCCGCCGATGATGATCACCTCGCCCGGAGGCACGCCCGGGACGCCTGAGACCAGCACCCCGCAGCCGCCGTGGGCGCGCTGCAGGTGGGTTGCCCCCACCAGGACCGACATGCGGCCGGCGACCTCCGACATGGGGGTCAGCAGGGGAAGATTGCCCTTGCGGTCGGTCACGGTTTCGTAGGCGACCCCGGCGATTCTCTTCTTGACCAATTCTTCGGTCAGGGTCGGCAGAGGCGCCAGATGGAGATAGGTGAAGAGCAGCTGGTCTTCCACCATGCGGTGGTATTCCGAGGCCACCGGCTCCTTGACCTTGATGATCATTTCGGCACTGGCCCACACCGCGTCGGGGTCCGGCAGAATCTCGGCGCCCGCGACTCGGTACTCGTCGTCCCCGAAGCCGCTGCCTTCACCCGCATTGGCCTGCACCGTGACCTGGTGCCCTTCCTCCACCAGGGACCGCACCCCGGCGGGCGTCATGCCGACGCGATACTCGTGATCTTTGACTTCTTTAGGAATTCCGATCCGCACGCTGGACTACCTCATCGACAGCTGGGTTGGTGGCTTGCTCGCTGCAGCGCCCGGCGCGGTGTCAGCGCCTGGAAGAGTTTTTGCGGCCGCCGCGACGTTCGGGGCCTCTGCCGCTTCCGGACGCGGGCTTGGCGCCGGGGGAGCCGGCCTTCGCCGTCTTGTCCGGCTCGGGCTGTCCGGAATTTTTGGCGGCGGCGCCTGAATCTCCGCCCTTGCCGCCGCCGGAGGCCCTGGCGGCCGAGGCTTTGGCGTCCGAGACTGTGGCGTCCGAGACAGTGGCGTCCGAAGCGGCCGGGCTCTGGGCCGGCTCGGCGGAGCTTTTCTTGGCACCGCCCTGAGCGGCGGTCGCCTTTTGAGGCTCGGCCGCGGCGGGCCTCCCGGTCTTTGGTTTACGGGGTCGCGGCGCGCCGGGTTTGATGCGCTGGACCCGCCCCGAAAGAAAGCAGCCTTTATCGACGTCCATTTCGACCGCGGCAACCTCGCCTTCGAGGCTGCCCGAGGCCTGCACCTTGAGCAGACCGTCGCAGTGAACGTTGCCCTCAACCTTGCCGGAGATCTCGATGGAGGACGCAAAAATATCGCCCTCGACCTTCCCTTCAGGCCCGATGATGACGCGGCTGTCGAGATGGATCTCGCCCCGGACGACGCCGCGGATCACCAGCTCGGTATCGCCCGTCACCTCGCCGACCACCGTCGAGCCTTCGGCGACGAGCGTAGGGCCGGCCGGTTTAGCGGCGGGAGGCGGGGCCTGGGGCGCCGGCCGGCCGGCCTTCTTGGCCGGGGGCGGGGGACTGGCCGCGCGGGCGGGCGGGGCCGGCGAAGACTTCTCCGTCTGATTCTTGGGAGCAGAATCGTCGCGTCGCTGACTCCAAAAGCTCATCGAATACCTCGGAGGGACCTTCGCAAGGGTATGTCGCGGCCGGCGTGAGGCCGACCCGGGGTCCCGACCGGCTGGGGCTGACGGCCGGCCGGATTTCAGCGTGGTTTCGGGACGGTGGGGAGGGCGATCTGGAGCGGACAACGGGACTCGAACCCGCGACATCAAGCTTGGGAAGCTTGCACTCTACCAACTGAGTTATGTCCGCTGAGGTGATGCCGAAGAAGCTCGACCTTCGAAACTTAGCCCACGCCGATGCGGCGGTCAAGGTCAGATCCGGGGCCCCGCAGCCCGGCCCACCGGCTCGGCGTCTGGCTGACGCGTCCTTGCTATTCCCAAGGCGCCGGCTATACTGGTAGGTGATGTCAGAGACCGACGAGCCGACCCGTGCCAAGCAGACACTCGAAGAGGAGAGCGAGCCTCGCGAGTCGCTCGATTCCGACGGGCCCGCCTACTACATGCCCTGCGGAACCCTGCGCGACGAGGAAGCCCGCCAGGCCCTCGACACCGGCAGCGAGTCAGAAAAAGCCGCGGTCGTCAGCAATCTGTTGAGCTACGCCCTGTGGGACGACATTTGGGCCAGGGTCGAGCGCGACCAGGTGGTGAAACTCTTTCCCGCCCTCGAGCTTCCGGACTCCCTGCGCCGCGCCTGGGCCCGAACCCTGGGCATCGACGAGTCCGGCCAGCCGCGCTCCTGAAGGTCAGGAGGCCGGCCCGCGCCGGCTATATTTCGGCCGAGCCCCGCAACAGCCAGGGCTCGGCCAGAAGGTCAGGCTGCGCGGTCAGTCGTTGCCCATCACGAAGCTGCCGAGGCCGCCGAGCACCGAACCCTCCCCCTGGGAGCGGCCGCCCGTCTGCGGTGCCGCCGCGAAGATCTTGCCGGCCAGGCGGCTGAAGGGCAGCGACTGGATCCAGATATTGCCCGGACCGGTGAGCGCGGCATAGAAGAACCCTTCGCCGCCGAAGATCATGGACTTCACGCCTTTGATCATCTGGATGTCGTAGTTCACCGAGCGCTCGAAGGCCACCAGGCAGCCGGTGTCGAGGCGCAGGGTCTCGCCGGCGGCGAGGGTCCTTTTGACCACCGTGCCGCCGGCGTGCATGAAGGCTTTACCGTCGCCCTCGAGCTTCTGAAGGATGAAGCCCTCGCCGCCGAAAAGGCCGGTACCCAGCTTTCGCTGCAGCTCAATGCCGACCGACACGCCCTTGGCGGCGCATAAGAAGGCGTCCTTCTGGCAAACCAAGCTGCCGGCGTGCTCTTTGAGATCGATGGGGATGATGCGGCCGGGATAGGGCGAGGCAAAGGCCACCACGGCGCGCTGGTGCCCCGAGTTGCCGTACATCGTCATGAAGAGAGACTCGCCGGTCAGAACCCGTTTGGCGGCGGAACCGAGCATGCCCATCAGGCCGCCGCCCGCCGCCTGCTTGGATCCGTCTCCGAAAATAGTCTCCATCTCGATGCCCGGATCCATGAACATAAAAGCCCCGGCCTCAGCGACGCACGCCTCCTGGGGATCGAGGGTGATCTCGACGAACTGCATCTCCTCGCCGAAGATCTCGTAGTCGATTTCGTGGGCGCTCTGGCCTTCGGGGGCGTAGGTGCCGCCGCTCGAGACCGTCGGGGCCGAAGGGCCGGCCGCCGCTGCCGCGGCCACCGGCGCGGCCGCCGGCATGGCGGCGGGCGCGGAAGGCGG
>JBCCLG010000595.1:0-4058 GCA_039027015.1 Acidobacteriota bacterium
CTACCAGGGCAGCTCCGCCTTCAACTATCCCTCCACCCTGCGCTACATCACCGCCCGGGCGCTGGTGACGGTCTCGGGACCGCAGCCGCCGGGAAATCCGACGGATATCCCGACTCTTTCCGAGACTTTTCTGCTGGTTCTCGCCGGACTTCTCGCTGCCAGCGGGCTCTTTCTGCTCCGCCGCTGATACCGCCGCCGCCGCGCCGCTAGCGCCAGGCCTCGACGCCTCCGGACTCGAAGTCATCGCGAAAGATCAGCGGGCCCTGGCCGGGAGTCATCGCCTCCACGGAGCGGTCCTCTCCCCGGGCGCCGGCCTCCATAAGGAGCGTGCCGGCGGCGGGCTCGCCGCGGTAGGTCCAGCCGAAGCTGTGGATCGCCCCCCAGGCGAGCAGGGCAGTCGCGGGCTCGGGCGCCTCACCCCCAGCGGGCCGCGGGCGCCGCAGGGAGAGAAAGCCGTCCTCCTCTAGAACGGCCGACCAGTCGTTCCCGGGGTCTCGATCTGCGTCGTGAAACCCGAAGTCCTCGGGCTTGGGGCCCGGGGACGCAGCCGGCATCTCGATAGAGAGCACCCCGGGATCGAAGTCTCGATTGAAGACGGCGAGCTCGTAGCGGCTGCGCTCCTCGTCGAGGGCCCAGGATCGCGCGGCGACCTGGAGGCTGCCGGCGGGGCCGGAGCTCGCCACGTTGACCGAGCCCTCCCCGACGCCGGCGTTTCCGGCCCACGCGTCGAGAACGGTGCCGGCCCGGGCTTCGCCGACGATCGGGAAGACCCAGCCTCCGCTGACCACCCGCGTGGGCTGCACCTCCGCGTAGGCCACCGAGTTGAGCGGATTCGCGTCGCCCGGGGTCAGGACCTGAGCCTGAAGGAAGTAGCGGGCGTTCGCCGTCTCGAGCTGGGCGTCTCGAACCATCAGCCGCAGGGGCTGCGCTCGCGCTCCGCCGGTTCCGCCGCCGACGCGCAGCGCCTCGGACGCCAGGACCTCGTGGCGGGGAGCGAGCAGGGGGCCGTGATCGAGCGAGGCCGTCGGCAGCTCGAGGCGGCAGCCGGGGGCGAGACCGCCGCCCCTGCAGGCCGAGCGGGCGTCGGCGCACTCGGGGATCGCGAGCCCCTCGCTCACCCCCGAGGCGCCGTGCACCCCCGAAACCGCCAGCTGCTCTACCCGTCCGCCGCGGAGGCGCGCCAGCGACCACACGACCAGCGGAAGCGAGGAGCCCTCTCCTGCCGGGCGGTCGGCTGCCGCGAAGGGACTCCGCCAAGGGATCTCCGCTCGGCCGACGTTCTCGAGAAGCAGCGACGGGGCGATCTCGACCAGGCGACCTTCGGCCTCCTCGCCCTGGAGCTCGCCGGCGGCTTCTTCCGGGCCGCGGCGCACCGAATCGACGCTCAGGATGTCCGCGATCGCAAGGTCCACCTCTCCGCGCCTCCGCGGCCTGCAGCGGCGCTGCGGGTCCCCGGGCCTCGGGGCGAGCGACGGCGCAAAGCGGGCCTCGAGATCCAGCGTGCCGACGAAGGCGTCTGCCGAATCCGGTTCCCGGAGCTTCGCCGCCAGCCGCGGGGCGATGCGCAGGTCGACGCCGAAAATCCTCAGCCGGCCCGCCGTCTTGGCAAGCTCCGCATGCAGGATCCTGCCCCATAAGAGAACCTCGCCGGCCGCCGAGAGAATCTCCAGCTCGCCGGCCTCGGGCACCGCGCGCAGGGTGAGGCCGGGAACCACCTCGGGCTGCACCTCGCGAAACGGCAGGACCTCGATCGAAAGCCCTTCCCGGTGCCTGGCCACCCCCGCGAGGGAGGCGAAGCCGCCGTCGTCCGAGAAGAGGATCGTGAGGCCGTTCGCCGCCTGTCCGGGCGCCTCGTCGACGGCCGTGAAAACTGCGGCGCCTCGGCCACCGGCCTCGGGCGCGCTCGCCGCCGCGGCGGCCCCGGACGGCGAGTGGGGATGAAGCTCGAAGCCGGAAGTGGGCGCGCCGCTCTCGATTCGCAGGCCCAGGTCTTCGAGCAGCCCCCGGCGCAGGTCGAGCCGGGTGAGGAGACTCGTTGCCGGCGCCGAAGCCCGGACGGCGGGAGGCTCGGCGGCGCCGCCACCCCGCTGATCACCGCCGGGCGCCTGCGCGCCCGAGTCGCCGGCGCAGCAGAGGGCGAGGGCCAGGGCCGCGCGAAGCCAGGCCGGGGAGTCCATCACGGCCGATCGCTCGCGGAGGCCGGCGGAGAGGCCGCGGGAGCGCGCAGGCACGCATCCTCGGGGTGCAGGCGCGGCCTGAGGGAGGCCGCGTTCACCGGGGGATCGTCGAAGAGCGGCTGGCAGACCCTCTCGGCCGGTCTCTCGAGATCACCCGGGGACGCGCGCTCCGCCAGCGCGTCGACGGAGGCGAGGGCCTGACGCTCCAGGCGCACGCCGGCGCCCGGTGACCACACGTTGTTGTCGAGCACCAGCTCCTCCGGCAGATAGCTCAGCCTGATGTTGAGATCGCCCGGCGCGAGCCCGGAGATCACGTTGTCCCGCAGCACGATCCGCTGCTGGGGAAAGGCCATGTTGTAGCGCCTGCCGATCTCGAATCCCACGGTTTTGGCGGGTGGAGCGGCGGCTCCGGGATCGCGGATCGCGCGGCACAGATTGCCGACGATTTCGAGGGTGCCCGGCCGATCGCCTGGACCCGTGCCCGGCTCGCTGCCGGTGTGGCCGGCGTCGAGCCGGAAGCAGGCGTCGAAGCCGGCACTCGAAATCAGCACATTGTCTCGGATGCTGACGTCCCGCAGGGAGCGCATGGCGTCCTCGCCGCCCTCGAGGTGCACCAGCCAGTCGCCGTGGTGCCAGCCGTCGTAAGCGTTGAGAAAGAGATTGCGATCGAAGCGCACGAAGTCGGTCGGTCGCGGGATCTGCCGGGGCGGATCGCGGTCGTCGTGACCGCAGTAGGTCGTCCATCCGCCGCGGGCCCTGAAGCCGACCTTGAAGTCGTAAATCGCGTTGTTGCGCACCCACCAGTCTCGGGAACATTGGGTTGCGGACACGAGAACGGCGCCGCCGTTGCCGCCCTTCTTGGGATCCCAGGCGCCGAGATTGGCGTCGAAGACCGAGTCGAGAATCTCGATCCCCGCGAGGTAGCCCCACAGCTTCCAGCCGATGAAGGCCGAACCGCCGCCGGCTCGGCAGGACTCGTCGGAGTCGTCGCAGCCGTGGGCGCTCACCGTGAGGCGCTGCCAGCGGTACGGGCCGTCGTCACCGCCGAGGGACGCGGGCGGGGGCAGGTAGGGCCCGGCCCCGCGCACCATAAACCCTCCGGCCTCGAGCACCTCGAGATTGACGAAGGCCACGTGGTGAAAGCTGGTTCCCCCGGTGAAGAAGTTGAAGACGATGCGGTGACTCTGCGCCGGCTGGTCGCGGTTGATGCCGCGCAGGGAGAGGTTGTGAAAATAGAAGTGGTCCGCTCGCGTGCCGCCGCGCTGGGCGAAGCGCACGAAGCCGCTCTCCTCAACGTCCGAGAAGCGGCCGTAGTTTCGGGCCTCGAAATGCGCCATCTCAAAGCGGCTGTTGGCCCCGGTGAGAACGAAGGGACGGCTGAGGCCGCCGCCCGGCGCTCCGCTGCCCGAGCCGTCTAGCACCGAGAGGTCGTCCGGGTCCGCGGGCGGATAGACGCCGTCGGCGTCTCGATCCCAGCCGACCAGCATCGCCGGATCTCGCGGCATCTCGAAATCGCGCGATTGATGACCGACCCTGGGCGCCAGGCGCACCCCGGCGACGCCCCCGGTCGCGGGCGTCAAGGCCTCGGGCGCGCAGACGCCCGTGAAGCACACGATGTCCTCCGCGCCGTCCGCCGCGCCGTCCGCCCGCTCCACCAGCGCGAACTCCAGGGTCCGGCACGGCGCGCTCGGCGAGCCGCAGCTCGGAGAGTCGACGCCGGCGTCGCAGTCGACGTAGAGCAGGTCCTCGCGCACCCCGTCACCGTCCGGATCGCGGGTGGAGCCGTCGCAGACCCTGCAGTCTTCAGGCTCCCCGCTGCGGCCATCATCGTTGAGATCGAAGCCGCAGGCGCGCTCGAAATAGCCTCGCGGCGGCGGCAGC
>JBCCLG010000596.1:0-4052 GCA_039027015.1 Acidobacteriota bacterium
AGTCGGCGACCCTGGCGGCCATGATCCAGGGCCCCAACAGGCTCGATCCGGTCGAGCATCCCGAGCGCGTGCGCACCCGCCGCAACTGGGTTTTGAAGCGCATGGAGGAGCTGGGCTGGGCCTCGGCCGACGACGTCGCGCGCGTGAGTCGGCGGCCGGTGCGCACCAGGCTTCAGAAGCCGCGCCCGCCTCTCGGCAGCAGCTTTCTCGGCTGGGTGCAGGAGATCGCCCGCGAGGAGGCCGGCCGGCGCCTGCGCAAAGGGCGCGGCGTGGTGGCCGAAACGAGCCTCGATCCGCTGCTCCAGGATCTCGCCGAGCGCGCCGTTCTGGCGTGGCGGGCCGACCTGCAAAAGCATCACCTCGCCCTCCGCGAGAGACCCTTCGAAATCGCCCTCGTCACCCTCGACGCGGAAACCGGCGACGTCCTCGCCCACGTTTCGGGCGGCGGCCGCGGCGGCTTCGATCGCGTCCGTCAGGCCCGTAGGCAGCCCGGCTCGGCGGTCAAGCCGCTGGTGCTCCTGGAGGCTTTTGAGGACTGCGGTCCCCGAGACCCGCTCCACGTCGCCTCCCGAATCGCGGACCGCGAGCTGCGGATCGATCTGCCGTCGGGCCCGTGGGAGCCTCAGAACTACGACCGCTCCTTCCGCGGCGTGGTCACCGTGAGGGAGGCCCTCAGGGACTCGCTGAACGTGCCCTTCGCGCGCCTCGGCCGGCACTGCACCGAGCGGGCGATCGCGCGCCGTCTGCGCCGCGCGGGCCTTGGAATCCCTCCGGGCGGCGAGCCGCCGCCGTCGATGGTCCTCGGCGCCGTGGAGACGTCGCCGGTGGCCCTCGCCAGCGCCTACACGGCGATCGCGGCCGGCGGCGAGCGCCGCCGCCCTCGGCCGGTGACGCGCCTCGAGAAGCCCGGCGGCCGGGCCCTCGAGAAGGTGAAGGTCAGCCGTCGCGGGGTGACCTCGCCGGCCACGGCGTTTCTGGTGCACGATCTTCTGCGCGACGCCGTGCGCTCCGGCACGGCCTCAGGAACCTCCCTCGAGAAGCTGCCGGTGGCCGCCAAGACCGGCAGCTCCTCGGACCTCCGCGACGCCTGGCTGGCGGGCTATGCCTCGGGTCTGGTCACCGTCGTGTGGGTCGGCCGCGACGACGGCGCGCCCCTCGGCCTGACGGGCGCCCAGGCCGCCGCGCCCCTGTGGCGACGCTACATGGAGCGGGCGAGCGCGGCGCGGCCGCCGCGCGAGGTGCGCAGGCCCCAGGGCGTGGTGACCCGCCACGTCGACCGGCGCACCGGCCTGCGGGTCCTGGCCCTGCACCCGCGCGCCGAGCCCGAGATCTTCCGCCGCGGCGCCGTGCCGCCGCGCGATCGGCTGCTGTCTAAAGACGCGCCGGCGCCGATCCTCGAGTAGCGAGCGGTCGGCTCCCCGGGGACGCCCGCCGTGCGGCCATCGTAAACTTCGGGCATGAGCGAAAGTCTCTCGAGCACGCCCGAACGAGGCCAGCATCCCCCGACCACTCGTGCCCCTGGACCTCGAGGCCCCGAGGCTTGCGGCGCCCGGTGGGTCCGCTGGCTCTCGATGGTCTGCACGCTGATTCTGAGCGCCGCCTGCGCCGCTTTCGCTGCCGAGGAGGATTTCATGAGCCGATGGCAGGAGGTTGATCGCCTGGTCGACGAGCAGAAGTTTGAGGCGGCGTCCGAGGTCGTAGCGGACCTCCTCGCCGCCGCTCGGCGGGAGAACAGCGAGGCGCAGATCACCCGCGCCCTGGTCAAGGCCACCCAGCTGCGCCTCGCGCTCCACGGCTACGAGACCGGCGTCCGTTTCCTGCGCGACGAGCCGTGGCCGAGCGAACCGCGCCATCGCCTGGTTCTCGAGCTGTTTTACGGTCACTCCCTGTACCGCTATCTGCAGGTTTACAGCTGGGAGATCGAGCAGCGCGAGCGGCAGACCGGCGAGGCGGCTGAGGACGACCTCAAGACCTGGACCGGCGACCGCATCGAGAGCGAGATCCACGGTGCCTACCAAAAGGCCTTCAGGCAGCGCGAGGCGTGGGGCGAGGCGGCCATGGGCGATCTCGCGGCCTACGTACACGAAACCGAATACCCGCCGCGCATTCGCGGCAGCCTGCGGGATCTGGTGAGCTATTTGTGGGTCCAGCTGCTCGCCGACACCAGCCGCTGGCGTCCGGATGAGTCGAACGAGCTCTATCGACTCGACCGCGGGGCCCTTCTCGCCTCCGAGGCGCCCGCGAGCGACGAGGATCTCGAGCGGCTGGCCCTCGAGGACGCGTACCATCCGATCGAGAAGATCCGCCTGATCCTGGCCGATCTGGAGCATTGGCACCTGTCGCGCAACCAGCCCGAGGCCGCCCTCGAGGCTCGACTCGAGCTGCTGCGCCGGCTGCAGGAGTCCCTCGGCAGCGACGCCGAGGACCGCCAGCTGCTGCGCGCCGACCTCGCCCGCCGTCTCGAGACCTTCGACCGCGCCCTGCCCTGGTGGACCGCGGGCCAGGCCGAGCTGGCGCAGATGTGGCGTCGGGAGAGCGAAGACCCCCGTCACCTCATGGAGGCGCGCGACGCGGCGCTCGCCGGCGCCCGCGTGCACAAGAGCTCCTTCGGCAGCCTGCGCTGTCAGCACCTGGTGGCGGTCCTCGAGGCGCCCCGGGTGCAGGTCAACGCCATGGCGGTCGACGGGCCGAGCCGGCGCTCCGTCGAGGTCCGGCACGCCAACGCTGGCGTCCTCCACTTTCGCGCCTACGCCGTCGACCCGCTGGCGGTGCTCGAGGGTCAGGGTCGCCGCCTGCATCCCCAGCGCAAAGAGGTGGAGGCGCTTCTGCGCGGCGGCGAGCCCGAGGCCAGCTGGCGCGTCGAGCTGCCGGCGACGCCCGACCTCGCCGACCACCGCACCTTCGTCACCCCGCCCCTCGAGGCCCCCGGCGCCTACATCCTGGTGAGCTCGCTGCGCGAGGATTTCGCGGAGCGCGACAACGCCCGCTCCGCGCTCTACTTTCTGATCAGCGATCTGGTGATGCTGGTCGAGCCGAGGTCGGAGTCGGACGCCTGGGAGGTGGCCCTGCGTTCGGGCCGCACCGGCGATCCTAGAGGCGTGGAGGTCGACGCCTACAGGCTCGACTGGCGGGGCGGACACCGCAAGGTTCAAACCGCGCGCACCGACCGGGAAGGGCGGGCCGTCATGGGCTCTCGGGAGTGGCTGCGGCATTCCCATCTGCTGGTGGCCCGCATGGGCGATCACGCCGCCCTGCAGCAGGTCTACGGCAGCCCGCAAGCGGGGGGCTTTGAGGGCAGGAGCCAGGACGCCCTGATCTACACCGACCGCAGCGTCTATCGCCCCGGGCAGCAGGTGCAGTGGAAGGTGGTGGCCTACGAGCGCCTGGGCGGCGAAGGGGCGCGCTTTGAAACCTCGCCCAACGCCGCGCTGACCGTTCAGCTCTTTGACGCCAACGGCGAGGAGGTGGCCAGCGAAGAAGTTGAGACCAACGGTTTTGGATCGGCCTCCGGCGCCTTTACCCTGACCCCGGGCCGGCTGCTCGGCGGCTGGCGGCTGTCGACCACCCGAGGCGGCTTTTCCGCGATCCGCGTGGAGGAGTACAAGCGGCCGACCTTCGAGGTCAAAATCGAAAAGCCCGAGGGGGAGCTCAGGCTCAACGAAACCGTGACCCTCGAGGGCCGCGCGGACTATTACTTCGGGCTGCCGGTGTCCTCGGGCGAGGTGCGCTGGCGGGTGGTTCGAGAGCCGGTGATCCCGCCCTATTTCTTCGCCTGGGGGCGCTTCGCGCCGATCCCCACCGCTCCGCCCCGCGTGATCGCCCACGGCGAGGGCGCCCTCGCGCCCGACGGCAGCTTCGAGGCGTCGTTCGAGGCCTCGGCCGATCCGCGGCTCGCCGAGGCGAGCCGCGAGATCAGCTACCGCTACCGGCTGAGCGCCGAGGTGACCGACGAGGGCGGCGAAACCCGCCAAGCCTCGCGGTCCGTGCAGATCGGCTTCGTGGCCGTCGAGGCGAGCGTCGAGGCGGCGCGGCCGTTCACCGCCGAGGGCGAG
>JBCCLG010000597.1:0-4051 GCA_039027015.1 Acidobacteriota bacterium
CGGCACTCTCGAGTTGTGTCTCTGTCCGTCTACCCCGCAAGGCGCAAGGGCCCGGGAAACGTGCTCAAACGCGAGCCGAATCTTCCCGGCGCTCCGCCGCCAGGCTCTCGAGAGCCCACCTCAGCGCCTGGGCGCCCTGACGTCGAGGCTCAGGGACACCGAGGCCGGCGGCAGGAGGCCCACGAGCCGCAGGGATTTACCCGTTTCCGGAAGGGTCACCGGCACCGGCTTCACGCCGCCGGCAATCCCCTGTCGCAGGGTCGCAAGCCCGAGCTGATATTCATTCTCCAGGCGAAGCTCGCTCTCGTCGCGGAGAAAATCGTTGATCTCGTCGACCACACTGCCGGAGATCTCGGAAATCGCGAGCACCGACGGCAGCTCGCTGGTGACCACGATCGCGTATTCGCCCGCGACCGTCAGGCTCAGGTTCTGCTCATGGATTTGATCCGGGCGAATCGACAGCTCGGTCTGCGCCTCGGAGAAGCCATCGAGCTCCGCCCGCAGCCGCACCCGCGAGCCGCCGGAGGCCCAAACGGAGCGCGGCAGCTCGAGGTCACTGAAGACGAATCGACCGGTTCTGCCGGTGATCGCCTCGCGCCGCAGGCTGCCGCCCAGGAGCTCGAGGGTGACCACAACCCCCGGCAGCGCCAGCCCGTCCTCGCCGCGAACCACCCCCATCAGGTGGGTGCCGCGGGCCAGCCGACCCGCCGTCACCGGCTGCTGGAGATCGAGCGAAGCGGCGGACTCGACGCCTAGCGTGCTCTCGCGGACCCGGTAGCGCGCCGTCTCCGGCAGGAGCACCCGCCAGCGGTGATCGAGCACCGGAGCCTTGAGGCGCGGCAGCTCGAAGCTCTGCATGGAGCGCCCCGCGGGCAGGGCGCGCTCGCTCACCGACACGATCTCCACCGACGTCTCCTCGCCGAAGCCTGCGAGGGCCAGCGGGATGCGCAGCAGCCCTTTGCTCTTCAGGGGTCTCACCCCCTGTTCGGCCACCTGGACCGACCAAAGGGAGGCGCCCGCGGGCAGCTCCACCTCGAGCACCGAGCCCGCGGACGAGAGGGTCAGAACGTCGCGATGCAGCAAAGTGCCGTCCACCGTCATCAGGGTCGTGGTGTCCCGACGCTGGATCACGCTCGCCGCGGCGCTGGCCTCCTCGAAGGGCTCCACGCCGAGCGAGCCCGCCGCCTGCCCGGGACGCAGGCGCCAGGCCGCCACCAAATCGACGCTCTCCAAGGCCTCGCCGAGCGCCTCCGGCAGGTCCTCGAGGTCGACCCGCGACCAGCTCTCCGGGCTCAGCGGCGCGACCTCGGCGGCCAGCGATCCGGCCACCACGAGGTAAGCGGCGCGCACCTCGAGATCGGTGCGCAGCGACTCGAGATCCACCGCGCGCGAGTCCGCGTCGAGCCCCGAGGAGACGACGGCGTAGCCGGTGCCCTCGAGCTTGCTCGAGCGGTGGAGGGTCACGGCGCCCTCCGCGACGGCCGCCGGCAGGGGTCCTTCATCGGTGGAGGCCTCCTCCAGCTCCAGGCCCGGCGGCAGGCCCAGCTCAAAGCGATCGAGGCTGCCGCGAGCCACCTCGTAGAGCATCACGTCGTGCCGCCGCCAGCGCTCGGGGCGCAGCTGCACCACCACGGCGCGCACGACCTGCGCCGACAGCCTTTCCGCGGCGGTGCTGTCCACCCGCGGCAGCAGCCGCAGTTTCGGCCGGCTCCCCGGCTCGACGGCCAGCTCGAGCACCCGCCGGCCGTCCTCGGTCCGGCTCGCCATCACCACCGCCTCGCTGACCTCGCAGCGAACGCCCTCCGGCAGCCTGACCTCCACGCCCGCGACCGGCGCTTCGATCACCGGCAGCGTCAGGAGATGGCCGCCGCCGCGCTGGCTGTGGATCTGGAGACGACCCTCGATCCGCAGCCGATACTCGCCGGGCGAAGTAGCCACCACCTGCCAGCCGCTCTCTCCCAGCAGCACCACCAGGTCCTCCGTGCGCGAGCCGCCCGTCCCGGTGACCGAAACCTCCGAGAGAAAGCCGCTGAGCGGCAGCTTCCTCGGCTGTTCGGGCCGGCCGAGGACCTTGACCCCCAGCTCCATGGAGATCTCGGCCTCTTTCTCCAGCACCTCGACCCTCAGGCGCTGCTCGGTCCAGTCGAGGGAGGTTCTCGGCTTCTCGAGCAGGCGCCTCGACCGCTCGGCGTCCGCCTCTTCGGCCTCGGTTACCAGCCGACGATAGTCCTCGAGCGGCAGCGAAACCCTGCCGGGAGCCTCCGCCATGAGGGGCGACGCGAGCCCCGCGAGCAAAAGCCCGGCGACCCAAAGCCGGCCGAGAGAGAAGAAAAACGAGGAGCGCGCGCTGCTCAAAACCATGAGTCGTCCTCCCGCGCGGGCAGAATCTCGAGGGCGAGAGGCGCCGGCGCCGCCGACAGGGCGCTCCAGGAGGCCTCGATCTCCCGGTAGCCGGGCGGTAGCGGGAAGAGGCCGGGCGGGTCTGCCACTCCCGTCGAGTGGGGGCGCGAGGCGATCTGCGCGGCGATGAAGTTGGCCTGCGCTCCCGAGCTCGCGGAGGGCAGGGCGGCGGCCGAAGGCGGCGCCTCGACCGCGCCGGAGCGGGCCCCCTCCGCCAGCCGCCACTCGCGCGAGGGCGGCAGGAGCGCCCGCACGTCGACGGTGGACGCCGGCGCCGAAAGGGCGGGCATGGGCAGCTGCAGCTCCCCCTTCACGGGCACTTCGAGCGGGATCGTGCCGGCTAGATAGACCCACCGGCTCTGCGCCGCCAGCGGCACCACCACCGCTTCGCCGGCGCGCCCGGGGGTGACCCTCGCGCCGTCGCGCCGGGCCTCGATCAGCTCGAAGCCCGGCGGCGGCGTGAGCCGGAGATGGCGCACGCCGCGGCTGCGGATCTCGGCCCACACCCGATAGCCCGCCAGTCCCGACTCGCCAACGGCGAGATCGACCAGCAGGCGGTCGACCTGAGCCGCCAGAACCTCGGTTCCCTCGGCCCACTCCACGCGCCAGCGCGGCGCCTCTCCGCCCGCGACGGCGAAGAAGCGCTGACCCCCGACCCAGGCGCTCGGCAGGCTCGAGAGTTCCTCGGGACTGGCCGGGCGCAGGGAGGCCCCCGCCACCAGCTCGAGGAGACCGTCGCCCTCGACGCTCACCGCCGTGAGAAAGCGATCGCGTGCGCTGCCCCGCACGCGCAGCAGCGGACTCGTCAGCTCGCGCGACGCCGGCAGGCGCATTTCCAGGGTGGCGGTGATCGACTCCTCCACCGGCTCGAGGGGGGTTACGGTCAACACCGAATCCTCGACGTCCCAGCCTGCGATCTCGCCCTTCACCGAGAGGACTTCCGCCTCCGCAGGCAGATCGACGGCCAAGGCCTCAAGGCGCCCCTGGCGGACCCGCGCCGCCACCCGGCCGCGGGCCCGCGTCTGGGTGGCCGAGACCCGGGTCCACGTCGCGCTGTGGGCGGTGAAGCGCAGGGGCAGAAGAGCGCGGCGAGGCGTCTGGCGGCGGCCGAGGGCCTCAAAGCGCAGCTTGCCGCCGCCCGACGCTAGAAAAGACCATCCGTCCGCGCCTTTGCGCAGCTCGCTTCCCGGCCCCATCAGCCGCACCTCCTCGACCTCGGGCCCGGCGCGCACGACGCCGCGCACCACCGCGGCGCGCGGCGCCTCGAGGGCGAAGGTGCGCCTCTCTCGGGCCGCGCCGTCCTCGCGCTCCACGGCCAGGACGCTGCCCAGGCGCACGGTGTGACTCTCGATCGGCCCGCGCCCCGAGCCGCGGATCTCGAGGGCCACGCTGCCGTTCCGAGTCTCCAAGCGACCTTCGAGGCCCCCCAGATCCGCCGTCGTGTAGGAACCCATGCGGCCCAGGGGCACCCGCCGCCACTCGCTGCCGCCGAGCACGGCCAGCTGCAGGACATGGCTCACCCGCGCGGATCTCTGGTCGATCTCGATCTCGAGATGCGCTTTTTGTCGGCTATAGCGCGCTCATGTTAGGGGGCGTCTGGGTCGGCAATGATGATGACACGCCTATGAAGGCGGTCACAGGCGGCGGTCTC
>JBCCLG010000598.1:0-4051 GCA_039027015.1 Acidobacteriota bacterium
CATGAAGTCGGTGGGTGAGGTCATGGCCTTGGGTGGCACCTTTCGCGAGGCGCTGATGAAAGGCCTCGCCGCCCTCGAGCTAGACGGCAGCGAGGAGCGCCGGCGCCGCCAGTTCGAGGATCCCGTGCGTCTCAGGAGCTATCTTTCGATTCCCAACTGGCAGAGGCTCTTCGCCGTGCTCGAGGCCCTGCGCGGCGGCTGGCAGGTCGACGAGATCCACCGCATTTCCCACATCGACCGCTGGTTCCTGAGGGAGCTCGAGTCGTTGATCGATCTCGAGAAGCAGCTGCACCACCAGAACCTCGAATCGGCGAGCCGAGCCCTGCTTTTCGCGGCCAAGGAGGCGGGCCTCTCGAGCGCCCTCATCGCCCGCCTGCTCGGCACCGACGCCGGCGCCCTCGAGGCCCGACTCGAGGCCCTGGACATCCGCCGGGTCTACAAGCGGGTCGACACCTGCGCCGCCGAGTTCCCGGCCATGACGCCCTACCTCTACTCCACCTACGGCGAAGAGGACGAGGCCGAGCCGAGCGAGCGCCGCAAGGTGATCGTCCTAGGCTCCGGCCCCAACCGCATCGGCCAAGGCATCGAGTTCGACTACTGCTGCGTGCACGCGGTCCTCGAGCTGCGCGAGCGCGGCGTCGAGACGATCATGGTCAACTGCAACCCCGAGACGGTGTCCACCGACTACGACACCTCCGACCGCCTTTACTTCGAGCCCCTGACCCTCGAGCACGTGCTGGCGGTGGTGCGCCGCGAGCAGCCCGACGGCGTGATCGTGCAGCTCGGGGGCCAGACGCCGCTCAAGCTGGCCCGCGGTCTCGAGGCCGCCGGGGTACCGATCTGGGGCACTCCCCAGGACACCATCGACCTGGCCGAGGATCGCGAGCGCTTTGGCAAGCTGCTCGCCGAGGAGAATATTCTCCAGCCCCTGGGCAGCATCGCGACCTCCGTGGACGAGGCGCTCGAGGCGGCGAGCACCATCGGCTTTCCGGTGGTGGTGCGCCCGAGCTACGTGCTCGGCGGCCGCGCCATGGCCGTGGTGTACGACGAGTCGACCCTGCGCCGCTACATGGATGAAGCCGCGGACGTCTCAGAGGGCGCGCCGGTGCTGCTCGACCACTTCCTCGAAGACGCCTTCGAGGTCGACCTCGACCTCCTGTGCGACGGCGAGACGGCCGTGGTGTGCGGCATCATGCAGCACATCGAGGAGGCGGGCATCCACTCGGGCGACTCCGCCGCCATGCTGCCACCCTACCGGGTTGGCCCGTTCGACCTCGACCAGATGCGCGAGATCGGCAAGCGCCTCGCCCTGCGACTCGGCGTCGTCGGCCTGATGAACGTGCAGTTCGCGATCTACGAGGGCGGCATCTACGTGATCGAGGTCAATCCGCGGGCTTCCCGGACCGTGCCGTTCATCGCCAAGGCGGTGGGCGTGCCCCTGGTTCGGCTGGCGGCCCGGGTGATGGCGGGCGAGAAACTCAAGGACCTGGGCTTTACCTCGGAACCCAAGATCCCGGGCGTCTTCGTCAAGATGCCGGTCTTCCCGTTCCGCCGCTTCCCCGGCGTCGACCCTGTGCTCGGGCCGGAGATGAAATCGACGGGCGAGGTGATGGGCGCCGACGACAGCTTCGGCGCCGCCTTCGCCAAGGCCTGGATCGGCGCCGGCCACAAGCTGCCCGCCGGCGGCCGCGCCTTCGTGTCGGTGCATGATCGCGACAAGCGGGCGCTCATCGCGGTGGCCAAGCGGCTGGTGCGCCAGGGCTTCTCCCTGCTGGCGACCCAGGGCACCGCCGACTTTCTCGAGAAGAGCGGCATCGCCGTCGAGCGCGTGGCCAAGGTGCACGAGGGGCACCCCAACGTGGTGGACGTGATGATCAATCAGGGCATCGATCTGGTGGTCAACACGCCGTGGGGCCGCGAATCCCACGTCGACGACGCGGTGATCCGCACGACGGCCCTGCGCTACGACATCCCGTGCATCACCACCCTGTCGGGGGCGATGGCGGCGGTGGAGGGCATCGCGGCCCTCGAGCGCGGCGATCTGCAGGTGCGCTCGCTGCAGGACTACGAGCGCTCGTAGAGTCTCGCCGCAATCAGGCGCCGAGACGCTCGGGATTCAGACCCTCGAGGTCGCTCACCACGAAGCGGCCGTCCTTGCGCACCAGGCTGTCGTCGAACCAGATCTCGCCACCCCCCACGTCGGGGGTTTGGCGCAGCACCAGATCCCAGTGAACCTGGCTCTTGTTGCCGTTGGAGGCATCGTCGTAGCAGGAGCCGGGGGTCAGGTGCAGGCTGCCGGCGATTTTCTCGTCGAAGAGAATGTCGCGCATGGGCTGGCGGATCGCCGGATGGAACGCGATCGCGAACTCGCCCAGGTAGCGCGCTCCCTCATCGACGTCGAGAATGCTCGCCAAAGCCTCCGGATTGCTGCTCGTGGCGCTCACGATGCGCCCTTCCTTGAGGTCGAGACGCACCCGATCGTGGCTGGCGCCGCGGTAGATGGTGGGGGTGTTGAACTGGACCCTGCCCTCCACGCTGGTGCGCACCGGCGCTGTGAAGACCTCGCCGTCGGGAATATTGTTCTCGCCCGCGCAGCCGACGGCGGGAATACCCGCGATGCTGAAGCTGAGATCGGTTCCCGGCCCCACGACGCGCACCCGATCGGTTTGATTCAGGCGCTCGATCAACGGCTGCATGGCCTTCGCCATCAGGCCGTAGTCGGCGGTGCAAACGTCGAAGTAGAAATCCTCGAAGCCCTCGGTCGACATATCGGCCAGCTGCGCCATCGAGGGATCCGGCCAGCGCAGCACCACCCACTTGGTGCGCGGAACGCGAATATCGCGGTGCACCGGCACCCACCAATGCTGCTGATAGAGGACCATACGCTCCGCGGGCACGTCGGAGAGCTCGGCGATGTTGGGGTTACCCCGCAGGCCGATATAGGCCTGCACCTCCGACATCGTCCGGCTCTCGATCTCGCCGATCAGCTGCATCTGCTCGGCGCTGGCGACGCTCAGCAGGTCGCGGTGCACCCGATTGGAGCGCAGCTGGACGATCGGCAGGGCGCCGGCGCGATCGACTTCGCGGATCAGGGTACCCACGAACTCCCGGGGGATATCCCAGGCTTCGATCAGGACTTTTTCGCCGGCCTCGAGTCGGCACGAGTGGCCGACGAGCACTTCGGCGAGCTGCTGGAAACGGGGGTCTTTCATCGGCGTGAAGCCTCCAGGATAGATCGAGAAACGAGGCCGGCAGCATAACCCCTCGCCGGCCGCCGCGCTCAACGCACCCGCAGCACCACGAAGGTCATATCGTCCTCCGGCGCCGCGCCCTCCGTCAGCTCGGCAAAAGCCGACGTCAGCCCCGAACAGACCTCGGGCACGGGCAGAACCGCCAGCCGGCGGAAAAGGTCCTGCACAAAGCCGTAGCCCACGGGCTCGCCGTCCCGAGGCTGCTCGGCCAATCCGTCGGAGTAGAGAAGCAGGGTGTCGCCGCCGGCCAGCTCGAGATCGACCTCGCGATACTCCCGCGCCAGCCCGCCTAGAGGCATGCCCGGGAGCAGCACCTCCCGCACCTCGCCGGAGCGCGCCTGGTGATGCAGCAGCGGAGGCATGCCGGCGCAGGCCAGAGCGATCCGGCGATCCTCCAGGCTCAAGACGGTGAGGGCCATGGTCATGCGCCCGAGATTCATGCGCCGGATGGTGTGATTGGCGGCGGTCAAGAACTCCCCGGGACCCTCCGAAGCCGAGCGCGCCGAAAACAGGCTCTTGATCACCGTCACCATGGTGCCGGCGCGCGCTCCGTGCCCGGTGGCGTCGCCCACCGCCAGGGTCAGCCGACCGTCTTCAGACAGGTGGAAGTCGTGGTAGTCCCCGCCTACCTCCGCCGCGGTTTCGACGCGGGCGGCGAGCTCGAAGCTCTCGTGCCGCGGCAGGCTCTGGGGCAGCATCGACAGCTGAAATTTGCGCGCCTCCTCCAGCTCGAGCCCCCGCCGATCGAGCTCGGCCTCCAGCACCTGGCGCTCGATCTCCTCGTCGCGGCGCTGCCGCTC
>JBCCLG010000599.1:0-4049 GCA_039027015.1 Acidobacteriota bacterium
CGAGGTCGCGCGCATCAAGCCGCCGTACCGCGCCTCCCACGTAGGCTTCAGGCTCGGGCCCCGTCTCAACGCCCCGGGACGCCTCGGCTCGGCCATGGAGGCGCTCGAGCTGCTGATGACCCGGGATCCCCAGCGGGCCGCGGAGTTGGCGAGCGACCTCGACGCGCACAACCGCGAGCGCCAGTCCTGGGAGCGGCAGGCCGCCCAGCAGGCTCGCGAGCATTTCGCAGCCCAGGAGCGCCTGCCTGCGATCCTGGTGGCCTCAAATCCGGAGTGGCATCGCGGCGTGGTGGGCATCGCAGCCGGCCGCATCGCGCGCGAGTTCAACCGCCCCACGCTCCTCCTCGCCGAGGAAGACGGTCGCGCGGTCGGCTCGGGTCGCAGCATCCGAGGCCTGGATCTGCACGGGTTCCTCCTGCCGTTTAAGGAGCGGCTTGAAAAGTTCGGCGGTCACTCCCAGGCTATCGGTATGACCGTCAGCCTCGATGAGCTGCCGGGACTGCTCGAGGAATGGCATCAGCTCGCCGATCGGGAGTGGGCGGACACGGTGGCGATCCGCAGCTACGAGTACGAGCTGGAGATGCCCGCCTCCGAGCTGGACCGCGGAATGTTGGCTCAGCTCGAGAGCCTCGAGCCCTTCGGGCAGGAGAATCCCCGCCCTCTGCTCAAAGTCCCGGGACCCCTGCGGCTTGCCCGCCAGCCTCGGCGATTCGGCCAGGATCACCTCGAGGCCGAGCTGATAGCGCCGGACCGGAGTAGAATAGGCGTTGTCGGCTGGGGATGGGCGCCACGCGCCGAAAGCCTGCTAGGGCCTATCGAGGTGCTCGGGCACCTCGAATTCGATAGCTACCGCGGTCGCCCCGTTCTGCGCCTGGTCGACAGTCGGCAAGTTCTCGACTGAGCCCGCGGCCGCCGCTTCCTCGCTAGCAGGAGGCCGCCGCCGTTCCTCGCCACAGACCGGAAAGACGCTTTTGTCCGACCCACCGATTCCGCCCCTATCTCGAAACGCCCCCCAGCGACCGGCTGCATCCCAGCCGGCAGCGTCTCGGCCCACCGCGCCTCAGCCCACAACGCCTGGGCCCGCCGCGCCTCAGCCCACAACGCCCGGGCCGGCCGCGCCTCAGCAAGCTCCGCCCGCCAGGCCGTCGTTTGCCGCTCGCGGATCCGTGCAGCCCCCTAGCGAACCGCGGAGGCCGGCTGTGGCTGCGCCTCCTCAACCCGCAGCGCCTCAGCCCACAACGCCTGGGCCCGCCGCGCCTCAGCAGGCCGCGCCCCAGCCGGCCGCGGGCAGCGGATCCTTTCCCGAGACGCCTTCCGAGGGCGCCGCGCGGCCGTCGGTGCGCAGGCGCGCTCGCTCGCCCTTCAGGTGGCTGCGGCGAGCCCTTCTGCTGGCCGGCGTCTTCGGCCTCGTCGGCCTGGGCGTGATGCTCTTCGCCTACAACTTCGGCAAGATGGAGCCGGTTCCCGCGACCCCTCGCGAACAGGGCCTCGAGTCTCAGCCCAGCGGCATGGTGACCTCCGGCGAAGGCATCGTCTTCGTTCAGACCAGCGGCGGCGAGGAAGTCTTTCGAGTGACGGCAGAACGATCGGTCGAGGGCAGGGACGGTCAGTCGCACCTCGAAAACGTGCGCCTGACCGTACCGCGCCAGGACGGTGAGAAATACCACATCAAAAGCGACCGGGCCCAGGTCGATCAGGAGCAGCACGAGGCCAAGCTCGAGGGCAACGTCCGGATCACCGGATGGGGCGATCTGGTGCTCGAGTCGCGGGCCATCGAGGTGCTCGACAAGGGCGCCGTGATGATCAGTCACGGCACGGTGGAATTCCGCTATCCGCCGGACCTCATCGGACGCGCCAGCAAGATGCGGATCGATAAGACCAACAACGCCGTCACGCTCTCGGAGGGCGTCCATCTGCACACCGTGGACGGCGTCGAAACGCCCATGCGCCTCGACTGTCAGCGGCTGGTCTTCAAGCGTTCCGAGGGGCTGATTCGCGCCGTCGACCGCGTGCAGTTCCGGCACGGCGATCAACACCTCCAGGCGCACTACCTGAGCCTGTATCTGAACGAGGACCGCAGCCTCCGAACCCTCCAGGCGCGCTGGCGAATCAACGGCGGCATGAACGGCCTCGACGCGGCGGGCGGCGAGCAGCAGATCCGGTACCACGGCCAATTCCTCGAGATCGAGCCAAGCCCCATCGACCCCGAGAATCGCACGGTAATTCTCAGGGGGAACGATGAGCAGCCCGCGGCCATGAGCATGCGCCACGAAGACGGGCTCAGCCGCGACCTCGTGGCGTACGAGCTGCAGGCCAGGACCCTCGGCTCTGAGATCGCTTCGATTCAGGCGGCGGGTACGCCCCTCGAACTCGACGAATTCCTGGCGATGGATGACGGCGGTAGATTTCAGCTCCGCCGGGTGTGCGCTCGCCGCATGGTCGCCGGCTTTCAAAGCGACGGCAGCCTGGGCCAGCTCTTCATGGAGGAGCAGGTCGAGCTGTCGGACGTCGACGTGCACGTGAGCGGCGCCGAGCGAGCGGTGGTAGACGTCGCCCAGGGCAGAATGGAGCTCGACGGCCCGCTGGTCACCCTATCGACCGATCAGGGCGACTTATCGGCGCCGGACATCAACTTCTCTCGCACCACGGGCCTGATCAAAGCCCAGGGAGGAGTCGAGGCGCGACTCGACCCCGGCGCGGCAACCAGCCTCTCGGCGTCTCCCCTGGGCGAGGGCGAAGGACCGATCAACGTCCAGTCGCGCGAGGCCCACTGGACCCAGGCGCCTCCGGGCTTCGTCTTCCGCGACGACGTTCGCGCCTGGCGCGGCAAGAACCTCCTGCTGGCGGAGCAGCTGCGCGGCGATGAGGCCTCCGGGGAAATGGCCGCCAGCGGTAGCGTCACGACGATCTGGGTGCCGACCCGGGCTGGCGCCTTTCAGGCCGCCGCCGCGCCAGCCGCCGACCCCACGGCGGCGGGGGAGACCCAGCCGATCGAGGTGACCGCCGCCACCGTCAGCTACCGGCAAACCGAGAATCAGCTGATCTACTCAGGAGGCGTTCGCCTCCTGCAGGCCAGCCGCACCCTGCGCTGCCACGAGCTGGCGGTGCAGCTCGAGCCGGGCACGGGCGCCGCCAAGCGCATGAGGTGCCGCGACAACGTGGAGCTGCTCGACCCTGTGGGCGGCAACACCGTGACGGGCGAGACGGCGCTGTACGAGGTCGCCGCCGAGCGGGTCGAGATCTTTGGCGAAGAGGTCAAACTGGTCGACGTCGACAGCAACGAAGCGGTCGGCCGGTACCTGCGCTACGACCTAGGCTCCGGAGAAACCCGCCTTTCGAGCCGTCCGCCCGACGCTGGCCCGACTGGAACCCTCTGAGACTCTTCGAGTATTCTCGCCGGGTGAAGCGCCGTCGAACAGTAGGTTGTCCATGATCGCATCTCTGGCGACCCATAACCTGCGCAAGGTCTACCGCGGACGCGCCGTGGTCGAAGACGTCTCGATCCACGTCAGTCAGGGCGAAATCGTTGGGCTGCTCGGCCCCAACGGCGCCGGCAAGACCACGACCTTCTACATGGTGGTGGGCCTGACGCCGCCTGACCGCGGCGAAGTGGTTCTGGGCGACACCGATATTACCGACCTGCCCATGTATCTGCGCGCCCAGCGCGGCATCAGCTATCTGCCGCAGGAGGCTTCGGTCTTCCGCAAGATGTCGGTGGAGTCGAACCTCCTGGCGGTCTTCGAGACCCTCGATCTCAAGCGCGCGGAACGCAAGCGCCGCACGGAGCTGCTGCTGCGCGAGTTCGGGCTTGAGCACGTGCGCAAGAGCCCCGGATACGCCCTGTCCGGCGGTGAGCGTCGCCGCGTCGAGATCGCGCGAGCCCTCGCCATCGACCCGCTTTTCATCCTGCTCGATGAGCCCTTTGCCGGCATCGATCCGATCGCGGTCAAGGACATCCAGAAGATCATCGAGCACCTGCGCGAGATGGGAATCGGCGTCCTGATCACGGACCACAGCGTGCGCGAGACTTTGAAGATCACGGATCGCGC
>JBCCLG010000600.1:0-4047 GCA_039027015.1 Acidobacteriota bacterium
CCGCCCGCACACGCCGCCACGATCGCGGTGACCACCACGGCCGACGTCATCGCCGTCGACGGTTTGTGTTCCCTGCGCGAGGCGGTCACCGCCGCCAACACCAACCTGCCGTTTAGCGACTGCCCGACGGGCGAAGCCGTTCCGGCTGTCGACGTCATCGAGCTGGCGGCCGGCACCTATACGCTCACCCTGCTGCCGGTGGACGAAGACGCCAATCTCGGCGGCGATCTCGACCTCACCGAGGCGGTCACCATCCGCGGCCTCGGCGAGGACTTCATCTGGTGGGACGATCCGGCCACCCCTGACGTTGAGGCCCTCGAGGTCTTCAACGATCCGATCGGGTATCCGCGCACCTTCACGGAAGCCGATCTTCCAGACGTGGTCGTCGAGATAGGCATCGGCGACGCCGACACGCTCGGCGACGGGGACCGCGTTTTCGACATCCTCGATTCTTCGCCGGGACCCATCCGCGGCGAAGAAGGGGACACCATCCCCTACACCTTCGAGAATCTCGGGATCGTCGGTGGAGATGCCTTCTGCGAGGTCACCCCGCCCGACTCGTTCTGCCAGGCGGGAGCCGGCGGCATCAACGCCGTGTCCCTGGATTCGCTCACGGTGCACCGCGTCGCGCTCTTCGAAAACAGCGCCAGCTGCTCGGGCCCTTGCGGAACCATCAACAACGGCGCTGCCCTCTTCGCTGAGGACGCGTCCGACCTGCGCGTCTCCGAGAGCGTGATCGCCTCCAACGTCGCTTCGTGCGCCGGTGAGCCCTGCTCCACTGGCGCCATCCTCCTTCACATCCTCTCGGGACTCGACCCTGCGCGCAGCGAGATGAGTCACACCCTGATAGCGAACAACCTCGTCTCCTGTTCCACGGAGGATTGCCGTGCCGGTAGGGTCGTAGATCTTCGAGGCGTCGAGCAGCGGATCCTGCAAACTGTGGTCACCGGCAACGTGATGGACTGCTCGATGGACGGCGCCGACTGCAGTGTGGGGGCGCTCATGCAGCTCGGTTTTTTCTTTCCTCCGGGCTGCGTAGACTCACGCTGCCTGCTGCAGGTGCAGGATTTCGATCTGTCTGAGAACCGAAACACATGCGAGGGTTTCGAATGCGTCACTTCACCGCTTCTTCTCGGGCTCGCGGCATTCGATCAGACCCTCGAGCGCATCCGCGTGGCTCGGAACGTGCGTCAATGCACCGGCGGAGACTGCGACCTCGGCGGGGTGCTCGACGTGCGCGCCCTCGGGCCGCAGTTCGGCGGGACCCTGCCCGGCGGCTCCCTCGACCTCCGGACGCTCGATCTCATCGACAACGCCTATCGATGCGATGGGCCGGGATGCATCGCCAGCAGCATTCTACGAGTCAGCGGTCAGGGGTTGGCTAGCGTGACCGACGTCTCCATCACCGGAGAGAGTCTCTGCACGGGAGCGGAGTGCAGCGTGGCGAGCCCGGTCCTGCTGGATCGCCTCGCGAGCGTCCAGGGCCTCTCGGTGACGGACACCGACGTCTCGTGCCTGGGCGACAGCTGCGAGCTCGACCCCCTCGTCTCGGTCGTGGCGACGGACGCGGACGCTCCGACCCTCGGCGGGCTCATGCTGACCACCAACAGCGTGAGCTGCTCGAGCCCAGGCTGCGGTTTCGGCAGCGGGACGAACCCAGGGCACGTCGGCGAAGGCGGCATCCTGGCGCTCACCACGCGCAGCAGCGAAGCGCCCCGGGCCGCGATCGATCAAGCGACGATCACCGGCAACACCACCTCGGCTCGCGGCGTCCTCGCGTCGAATCTCGATCTCGAGATCAGGAGCTCCATGATCTCGATGAACGCGTCAGCGCTGGACGGCGGCGCGGCCTTCAACGGCTGGGTGCCCGATGCCGAGATGCCAAACGCGATCGCGCCCGGCGTCCTGACGCTCCGCGATACCGCGATTCAGAGTAACGAAGCGGGTCAGGGTCCCGCCGACGGTCGCGGCGGCGGCCTCTTCAATCCGCAGGGCGCGGTGCTCCGCCTCATCGGGAGCAGCATCGACAACAACACGGCGATGGATGGCGGCGGGATCTGGAATGAAGGCTCCATCCCTGTGAGCCAGAACACGAGCATCGCGGGCAACACCCCTAACGACTGCGTGGATGCCGGTGCTGGAACTGGCTGCGGCATCCTCTTTGGCGACGACTTCGAGTCCGGCGACACCTCCCCCTGGTCCCTGATCAGGCCCTGAGGGGTTAGGTCGATTTCTCGCAAGACCCTGTCTCTTAGATCGCACCCTACTCAACTCGCAACCGACTGTTCCGTGGCCTCACGGCCGCGCAAGCAGGCGGCTGCCCGGAGGTTCTTTATGACCCATTACGTCTCGATGCCCCGCGCGCTCCGCGCCGCTCTGGGGCTGCTTCTCCTTCTGACTTTCCCTTTCCTCGCTGGCCCGGCCCGCGGGCAGCTTCTGCTCCTTGAAGACTTCACCACCGACCTGCAGTTTACGAAGGTCGACGGCGACGGCATGCCGATCCAATTCTTCTCAGACGGCATGTCCTCCTATTTCGGAACCCTTGACGGTCTCGGCGGCAACTTCGGCGGCGACCTTCCGCCCCTGGGCGTCGGCGTCTACGGCGGCACCACGCCCCTAAACTCCTTTCTGGTGGTGGAAGACGCGGGTTCGACTATCGATCCGCTGCCGGTTTCCCTGCAGTGGTCCAACATCGACATCTCCGGCGTACGGGAAATCGACCTTTTCCTCGACGTCGCTTCCCTCAACGAATTCACCTTTGACCCCTCGGACTTTCTCAGGGTCGAGTTCTCGGTCGACGGCGGGGCCTTCGTCCCGGTCTACGAGGTGCGCGCGAATAGCTCCGGCAAGATGGCCGAGGATACGGATTTCGACGGTCTCGGAGACGGCGCCCGGCTCAATGGCACTTTGATGGAGAGGGGAGAAGCGGCCCTAGTCGACGGCTCCAGCCTCGACATCCGTCTTTCCCTCTCGGTGGACGAGGTGGCGGAAGACTTCGCCGTCGATAACCTCTTCGTGACCGAGGCGCCGATCACCAACTGGACCGCGGCTCCGCCGCTTGCCGAATCCTTTTTCGACGCCGCGAATTGGTCGACGAATGCCGTTCCCACAGGCCTGGACGACGTGGCCATTCGCAACGGTGGCTCCGCTCGTTCAGAGGGCCCCGCCGGCGGCGATCCGGCGATTGCGCAGGTGGCCGGCCTGACCGTCGGGGATAGCCTCGGCAGCGGAACTCTCGAGCTCAGCGGCGTCGAGTTCACCGTAGGCGGCGAGATCTACATCGGCGGACAGCAGCCTCTGGCCATGCCGAACCAAGGAACTTTCTCCGGCACCAGCGGCCGGCTCGAAGTGCGCGACGCGGCGACCTTCAGCACACTCGATACGGTCAACGTCGGCGAGATTTGGAGCCGCGGCACGGCTTCGATCGAGTCCCGGGGCGATCTGATTCTCGAGGACATCGCCACCGTGAATCTCGGCGGACAGCTCGATATCGGCGGCACCCGAGCTATCGCCTCCTCCACCGCGACTTCGGCCGCTACGGTCACCGCTCGCAATCTTGGAGGCTTCACGACCTCGGGCGATTTGGACCTCTGCGATACGCTCATCCTGGGCCCCGGGACGGGGGTTTGCGAGGCCCAAGCGCTCTTCGAAAATATTCCGCTGCTTACGGTAGGCGACGATGTCGAGGTCGGCGACGCGATTGCCTTTGCCGGCCAGTCGATGACCTCACGGTCCTTGCTCGAGATCGTCGACGTCGATTCCTTTGTGATCCTCGGCGACCTCGAGCTCCTCACGGAAGATCGAACCTTTCCCGGAAGCGGGACGGCACAGAACGACATCGAGACCACGATGCGCCTGGTTCGTACCGACACGGCGATGAGTGGTTCCCTGGGAGTGGGCCACCTGCGGCTGATCTCGGACTCGGTCACGAGGGGCATTGCGCTGCTCGAGCTTATCGACTCCAGCCTTACCGTCTCTGGCGGCACAGACAGCGTCATCGGCCTCCTGGCCGCGGCGGGTGTCGTCGGCCCCGTGAGCCTCGACGCC
>JBCCLG010000601.1:0-4028 GCA_039027015.1 Acidobacteriota bacterium
ATCGCCTCCGGTTCGAGGGTCAGGAGCTGCCTCTCGTGGTTGCCCGCGAGGTGCAGCCAGCCCTCCTGGCTGCGCAGCCGGCGCACGGTCTCGGCCGGCATGAGCGGTCCCGAGGCGTGGTCTCCCAGGTTGATCACGCGATCCACCCGGCGGCGGGACAGATCCATAAGCACGGCGTCCAGGGCGGCGAGGTTGCCGTGAATATCGGCGAGCAGGGCAAGTCTCATGGGGTCTCCTCCGCGAGGATTTTATGCGCGAGCCCGCGGCCACGGCGGGGAGTCCCAGCTCGGCTTCCCGTAGAGAGCTGAAGCGCTCTCCCTCGGCGGGTGGAGCCGCGGGCGCGAGAATCCAGGCGAAAGGTCGCATCGCTCTTTCCAAACCGGTTAGGGTTTGAGGGCAGCCGATCGTCTTCCTAGCGGCCCGCGGACGGGACGGCGGCCTGCCCGTTGACCCGATGAGCGTTTCAAGGATTTGCGTTTTAGGCGCCGGAATTCAGGGCTGCTGCCTGGCCTTGGCCTTGGCGCGTCGCGGCCTCCAGGTGGATCTGGTGGATCGCCGCTCTGCGCCCATGAACGAGGCGAGTCTTCATACCGAAGGCAAGATTCACCTGGGCTTCGTGTACGCCAAGGACCCCCAGGGCGAGACGCACCGCCTGATGATTCGCGGCAGTCTGGCGTTCGCCGAGATTCTGCGCGATCTGGCGCAGCTCGAGCCCGGCGACTACGCGCGCGGAACTCGCTTCTATTACGCCGTTCCGCGCGAGAGTCAGCTCGATGTCGAGGCGATCGAGGCGCACTTCGAGAGCATCGAGGGAGAGATCTCCGCGCTGCCGCCGGAGGCGAGCTACCTCGGCCGGCCCTTCGACTTCGTCTACCGCAGGCTGGAAGGCTCCGAGCACCGGCGATACTTTTGCGAGGACTCCGTGCAGGCCGCCTACGAGACGGCCGAGCAGGCCGTCGATACCCTCGCTCTCGCCTCCCACCTGCGGGCGCGGGTGCTCGCGAGTCCGCGGATTCGCTTTGTGGGCGCGACTCGCGTGGTGGACGCGGAGATCGAGCCCCTGGGCACCGTCCGGCTCATCTTCGAGAACGCTACGCGGGAGGGAGGCGATCGCCGCGGGCGCTCTTTTCCCGCCGTCGCCAACTGTCTGTGGGCGGGGCGCCTGGCCCTCGACGCGGCGCTCGGCCTCACCCCGCAAAGACGCTGGCTGCACCGCTATAAGGCCATCGCCCGATGGCGCAGTCCCGAGTCGCCCGTTCCGAGCACGACGCTGATTCACGGGTCGTTTGGTGACGTGGTGCACTACGGGCAAGGGAACCACTACGCCTCCTGGTACCCGAGCTTCAAGCTCGCCCAAACCGACGCTCTGGACGGCTCGGGGCTGGCCGCGGCCCTCGAGTCCCTCGACCGCCAGCGTCTGGCTCGCGAGGGTCTCGATTCTCTCGCCCGCTATCTGCCGGGCCTGCGCGCCACGCTGCGCGCCGACCCTCGCTTCGAGGTCAGCGGCGGCGTGATTTTCAGCTGGGGCTCTACGGATATCGACGACCCGGCGAGCGGCCTTCACGAGCGCTGGCGCGTTGGCCCGGCCCGTCACGGTGCCTATGTGACGGTGGACACGGGCAAGTACACCACCGCGCCCCTCTTCGCCCTGGAGGCGGCACGCCTTCTCGCCCAGATCGTCGAATGACCTCGCCGCTCGTCACCGTCGGGATTCCGCTCTACCGCTCGGCTCCCTTTGTGGGCAACGTCAGCGCCACCATCGAGGCGCTTCCCACGGACGTTGAGGTTTTGATCTCCGATCGCCATCGTCACGACTCGGCGATCGACGAGCTGCGGCGGCGGCACTCGGGGGACGCGCGCGTGCGCTTCTCAGAACGCCTGGACGGCCGAGACTGGGTCGAACACCTCAACGATCTGATGCGCGAGGCGAAGGGGCGCTACTGGCGTTTCATGCCGCACGACGACTTCACCGACCGGAAATCCTTCGAGGCGCTCATCGAGTGCCTCGAGGGCAGCCCCGAGGCGCTCTTGGCGTACGGGCCGACCACCGCCAGCGACGCGGCGGGCACTCGGCTGCCGCACCTTGACACCCCCGCGCCTCATCCCGTCTACAACGACGCTCCCTGGTTCCTCGGTTTGGCGCTCGACTGCTTTTCGCGGGGGCACTTCAACGGCGCTTTCAAGGGGTTGATCCGGCGCCGCGACCTGGCGGCGCGCCGGCTGTGGATTCGCCGGACCCGGGGCGGGGTATACGCCGAGCGGGCCTGGCTCTCGGCCCTCGCGCTGATCGGGCGGTTCCAGTTCGTGGAGAACGCGGCCTATTGGAAGCGCTATCACTCCGAGAGCGTTCACGCCCGCTGGCCTTCATCAGGGCAGTGGCCTTTTGAGTGGAGCGTGCGGCGTCAGCTGCTGGGCTATTTTCGGGATCTGCTGCCCGACCCCGCCCTCTTCCCCCCGGCTCGCGGCTACCTCACCTGGGTGTTCTGGGCGCGGCTTGGCTGGGTACCTCCGCCTCGGGATTTGCCGGTGGCGGAGCCCTTTCTGCCCGGGCGTCTCGAGAGCGTTCGGGCTCGTTTATTGGCCTCTCTTCCCGGACAGCGCCGGGGGGAGTGGCGGTCTCTGCATGGGTTTCGGCATCTTGAAGGGGCTTCTTGGGGCTCGCGCGGGGCTGGTTGATTGAGCACAGGGGGCGCTTTTCGACCCAGCGGCTGGCGGGACGCGGCCCCTGGTACCCGGCGCGCTCGCGGGGGCCTCTTAGAACTCCAGACTGGGATTTGGACTCCGAGGACCTTCGGCGCTTCCCAAGGCCCTCGTGCTCGGCTGCTCAATTACGGCCGGCCATGACTCCGCCATCGACATCCCAGACGGCGCCGGTGACCCACGCCGCGTCTTCGGATAGCAGATGGTCGATCGTCGCGGCGACTTCCTGAGCCTGGCCTATGCGGCCGATCGGATGGAAGTCGTTGAAGCCCTGGAGCTGCGATTCGATCTGCGAGGGCTCGATGAACGCACCGTAGATCGGCGTGAGAACCACGGCCGGCGAGACCGCATTGACGCGAATTCCGTCCTCGGCCAGCTCCATCGCGAGATGCTGCGTCATGGCGTGCAGTCCGGCCTTGGCCATGGAATACGCCGAGGACGGCGTCGCCTTGATCGCCTGTTTGGCCCACATTGAACCGATGTTGACGATCGCGCCGCCGCCGTGCGCCTTCATATTTCTGGCGACCGCCTGCGTGACGAAGAATGTCGCCTTGTTGAGGTCGTGATATCTGTCGTAGTCCGCCTCCGTGTGCTCGAGAAACGGCGCCGGGCTGAAATATCCCGCGGCATTGACGAGGTAGCGGACGTGGTGCTCGGACCCATCGATATCGGCGATCAGTCGATCGACGTCCGCGTCCGAGTACAGGTCGGCGGCCGTGGTCTCTACCGTGCCGAGGGGCGCCAGCTCATCCGCAGCTCGCCGCAGCTTTCCGGCATCGCGCGCCACCAGATGAACGCCGACACCGCGCTGCAGAAGCCGTTCGGCGGCCGCACGTCCCATGCCGGTCGATCCGCCGAGAATCATCGCCCGCGTCGTAACTGCTGGAGTCATTTTTTGCTTCCTTTGTCTCTTAGGTTGAGTTGTTCGGTCAGTCAGCCTCAAACACAGCGCGCTCGTTTGTGGTGAGCGGGATGTTACCTACCTATGCATAGGTAGTCAACGCCCCGTCCCGTAGACTCGGGACATGAGCCGAAAGAGGCCCGCGCGCCGGAGACCGGGGTCGGAGGAGCTGGCGGAGATCCGCCGGTCGTGTTTGGCGATGCGCGTGCAGAAGGCCAACCGGGTGGTGGTCCGGCACTATGAGGAGAAGATGCGGCGGCCCCTCGGGGTGACGGCGCCGCAGTTCACCCTGCTCGTTCACCTGTGGGAAGGGGCCGGCCGATCGATTTCTTTTCTCGCCGCGAGCCTGCGCGTTGAGCGCACCACTCTGAGCCGGAATCTGCGGGTTCTCGAGAAGCAGGGGCTCATCGCGCTGAGCGAAGAAGGG
>JBCCLG010000602.1:0-4027 GCA_039027015.1 Acidobacteriota bacterium
CGAGGTAACCGTGCGGCCGGCGGCGGCGGCGTCCGGCGACTCGCCGCAGCTCCCCGTGGCGGTGAGGGCGGAGACCCGCTACGTGCCCGCCGGCGACGGCTCGACCCTCGAGTCCAGCCGGCAGGGCTTCGTGGTCGAGAGGCGCTGGCGGGTTCTCGACGCCGACGATCCGCAGCGGCCGCCGCGGGTCGAGCCCATCGAGCAGCCGACGCTGCTGGCCCTGCCGGTGGGCGGCGTGGTGGAGGAGCACGTGCGCGTGGTGAACGCCGCCGAGCGAAATTTCGTCGCCGTGGTCATACCCCTCGCCGCCGGCATCGAGGCGCTCAATCCGCGCCTGGCGACCGCTTCGGCCCTGGCCGAGCCCTCGCGTCCGCTAACCCTGGAGCCGACCTACGCCGATTTCCGCGACGACCGCGTGGCCTTCTACTTCGACACCCTGCCGCCGGGCAGCTACGACTTCTACTTCAGGGCCCGCGCCTCGGTTCCGGGCAGCTTCTCGCAGCCGCCGGCCTATGCCGAAATGATGTATCGCCGCTCGGTGTTCGGCCGTTCGGCCGGGGCGAGGGTGGAGATCGACCGCGAATGAAGGGGCGCCCCCGGCTCCCTCGCCTGCGCCTCCGCCTGCTGGCGCGGGCGGCGGCGGGCGTGGGCGCGGCGGCGGCGCTGGGTCTCGGGATCGCGGGGTTTCTGCGCTCGGATCTCGAGTCCCCAGGCGCCTCGCTGCTGGTGCTCGACCGCCACGGCGAGCCGCTGGGCGAGCTGCCCTCGGACCCGGACGGCCGGCACGGCTTCTGGCCCCTGGACTCGGTGCCGAGCCGGGTGGCCGCCGCCACCGTGGCGGTGGAGGATCGCCGATTCTGGCGCCACCCGGGGGTGGACCCCAAGGCCGTGGCGCGGGCGCTGGCCCAGAACGCGCGCTCGGGTCGGCGCATCTCCGGCGCCTCGACCCTCGCCATGCAGGTCGCCCGCCTGCAGCGCCCGGGCCCGCGCACCTACGGGCGCAAGGCCCTCGAGGCCACGACGGCCCTGTGGATGGTGGCGCGGCACGGCCGGCGGCGGGTGCTCGAGCACTATCTCCAGGTGGTGCCCTACGGCAATCAATCCCACGGCATCGCCCACGCCGCCCGGCGCTATTTCGACAAGCCGGTGGTCGATCTCAGCTGGGCGGAAACCGCTCTTTTGAGCGCCATTCCCCAGGCGCCCGCCCGCATGAACCTCCACGACCCGCGAGGGCGGGCGAGGGCGGTGCGCCGCGGCCTGCAGATTCTCGACCTGCTCGGCGCGGAGGGCGTCCTCGGCGGCGAGGAGCTGCGGCTAGCCCGGCGCCAAATCGTTCGCCTGCGCGTTCCTCCCCGGCCGCGCCGCCCGGAGAGCGCGCTGCACGTTCTGATGCGGCTGCGCGCGGCGCGCCCCGCCGGAGAGTGGGGACCGGCGCCAACGACCCTCGATCTGGAGCTGCAGCGCGAGGTCTCCTGGCTGGCCGCCCGGCACCTCGAGGGCCTGCGGCCGCGGGGCGCGGGCAACCTGGCGGCGCTGGTGGTGCGCCTCGAGGACCTTACGGTGCACGCGGCCCTAGGCTCGGCGGACTTCTTCGACCAGCGCTACGCCGGGGCTTTGGACTACACGGCGGTGGCGAGGTCCTCCGGCAGCACCCTCAAGCCTTTTTTCTACGCCCAGGCCCTCGATCGCGGCCTGCTCGACACCACCCGGGTGCTCGACGATCTGCGCCGCGGCGCCGGCGGCATCGGCAACTCCGACGGCCGTTTCCTGGGGCCGCTCCTGCCGCGCTTCGCCCTCGGCAACTCGCGCAACGTGCCGGCGGCCGATCTGCTCGAGCGTCTGGGGCTCGGCGAGGGCTTCTCGCTCCTGGGGCGCCTCGGCCTCCACGGCGGCGGCGGCGGGTCGGCGGAGCGCTACGGTCTGGGCCTCACGATCGGCAGCCTGGCGGTCACCCCCGAGGCACTGGCGGCGGCCTACGGCGCCCTGGCGAGCGACGGCCTATGGCGGCCCCTGCGCTGGCGCCCCGGCGAGCCCGCGGCGCCCGCCGTGCGCGCGATGAGCGAAGACGCCGCGCGCATCGTGACGCAATTTCTCGCCGATCCGCAGGCGCGGCTCCCCTCGTTTCCGCGCAGCGGCGCCCTCGAGCTGCCCTTTCCCGTGGCCGCCAAGACGGGCACTTCCTCGCGCTACCGCGACGCCTGGACGGTGGCCTACACGCCGCGCTGGCTGGTGGTGGTGTGGGTCGGCGATCCCGACCATCAGCCGATGCACGGTCTCTCGGGCTACCGCGCGGCGGCGCCCCTCGCGACCCAGATTCTGCGCCACCTCCATCCCGAGGCCGCCGACGGTCTCGAGGTGGAGGGTTTTACGCCGCCGCGCGATCACGAGCGCGCCAAGACCTGCGTTTTAACCGGCGCCGCGGCGGGCCCGGCGTGCGACCGCACCAGCTTCGAGTGGCGGCCGCGGGGAGCGGCCCCGCAGCGGGCGTGCCGGGCCCATCGACTGCTGGCGGTCGACGCGCGGAGCGGCCGCCCGGCAGACTTCGAGACGCCCCGGGAGCACCTCGAGCTGCGCACCTTCACCGAGCTGCCGGCGCGCTACGCCGCCTGGCAGGCGGCCGCCGGCCTGCCGCGACCTCCCGGCGCCGCTTTGATGAGGTCGCCGGCCGGCCCTCTTCTGCCGGCACGCGCTCTCGCCCCGCGGCGGGCGACGCGCCTCGAGGTGATTTCGCCGCGCGACGGCCTGCACGTCTTTCTCGATCCCGAGACCCCGGCCGAGCGCAGCACCCTCGCCCTTTCGCTGGTCGCCGATCCGCCGCCCGAACAGATTTTGTGGCGCGTCAACGGCGAGCCTTACGCCCTGTCGGACTATCCGTTCGAGGAGCGCTGGCGCCTCGAGCCCGGAGACCACACGATCGTCGCCGAGGTGCCCTGGACCGGCGTGCGCTCGGCGCCCGTGCACCTCAAGGTCGAGTAGAGAGGTCCAAGAGGAGGGCTTTATGGAGTACGCTGCCGCTCCGCCGGCGGAAACTTCGCGCCGCCGGCGGCTCAAGAGGCCCGCGCCGCCGTGCACCCGACTTCTCCTCAGACCTCCCCTTGGCTGATCTTCCGCTTCTGGCTGCCTCTCTTCGCCAGCTGGCTGCTCATGACCACCGAGGGGCCGCTCCTCTCGGCGATCGTCAACCGGCGTCCGGACGAGGTCGTGATGCTGGCCGCCCTCGGCATCGCCTTTGCCGTGGCGGTCACCGTCGAGAGCCCGATCATCAACCTGCTCTCGACCTCCACCGCCCTGGTGCGCGATCGGCCGTCCTATCAGCTGCTGCGCCGCTTCACCTGGCATTGGATGGTGGCGCTCACCGTGCTCGGCGCGCTGATCGGCTTCGGGCCGCTCTTCGATCCCGTGGTCGGCAGCCTGCTCGGCACGCCGCCCGAGATCGCGCGCTGGGTGCGGCCGGGGCTGCAGATCCTCGTGCTGTGGACCCCGGCCATCGCCTGGCGGCGCTTTCTCCAGGGGGTGATGATCCGCTTCGGGCGCACCCAGGCGGTGGCGCGGGGTACGGCCCTGCGCCTCGCGGGCACCGGCGGCACGGCCTTCGCCCTCGCCGCCGGCACCGAGTTGCCGGGCATCCACATCGGGGCGTGGGCCATGCTCGCCGGGGTTTTTGTGGAGGCCATCTACGCGACCTTCGCCGCGGCGCCGGTGATCGCCGAGCTGCCCCTCACCGCGCGTCGCCCCCTCGACTATCGGCGGCTCTTTTTCTTCCACCTGCCGCTCGCCGGCACCGCGGTTCTGACCCTGGCGGCGCAGCCGATGGTGACCTTCACCCTGGCGCGCCTCGCCCTGCCCGAGATCAGCCTGGCGGCCTGGCCGCTGGTTTTCCAGGCCCTTCTAGCCCTGCGCGCGGCCTCCCTCGCCCTGCCCGAGGTGGTGATCGCCCTCGCCGATCGGGAGGGCGCCAGGGCGTCGCTGGCGCGCTTTACCGGCGCGGTGGCGGCCTCGCTTTTGGCCGTGATGAGCCTGCTGGTTC
>JBCCLG010000603.1:0-4022 GCA_039027015.1 Acidobacteriota bacterium
AAGGCTCCTTTCGCGGCGCAGCGCGGGCTGATCACCCTCGCGGGCCTGGTGCCCGACTCCGACATCCAAATCGAGTGGACCGGCCTGCGCCCGGGAGAGAAGCTTTCGGAGGAGCTGCTGACCTCGAGCGAGCAGGTGGTGCGGGTGGTCGACGAGAAAATTCGCGTGGTCGAGGGCCCGTCGCCGCCGGATCTCGACTCGACCCTCGAGAGCCTGCGGGCGGCGGCCGCCAAGGAGGACGTGGTGGCGATCCTGAATCTGCTGCGCGTCTCGGTGCCCGAGTATCGCGCCGCCCTCGCCGGCGAGACCCCGACCCTCGACTTCGCCGCCACCACCTCGGTGATGTAGCGGGCGGACCGCCGCCCTTCCGCCCTCACCCCCATGCGTCTCCTGTGGCTGGCGACCAAGGCGCCCTGGCCCACCGTCGACGGCGGTCGGCTGGTGGCGCAGCTGACCCTCGAGGCGCTGGTAGCGCGGGGTTATCGGCCGACGGTGCTCGCGCCCACGGACCGCCGCGGCGAGGACCTCGCCCGGGAAGGCGCCGAGCGCGGGGGCTATCGCCTCGAGCGGGTTCGCGCCTCGCCCAGCCCGCGCTGGCTGGAGGCGGCGAAGACGCCCTTTGCCGGCAGGCCCTGGACGGTGCGCAGGCATGCGCTTCCCGCTCTGGCCCGGCGAGCGGCGGAGCTCGCCCGCGAGCGAGGTTTCGACGTGGCGCACGCCGAGCAAATCCAGGCCCTGGCGTCCGCCCGCGAGCTGCCCGAGTCTCTGCCCCTGGTGCTGCGGGCGCAGAACGTCGAGAGCGATTTGTGGCGCGGTCTGGCCCGGAGGCGCCCCCTGCTGGCGCCCGCCGTCCGGCTGGAGGCCGAGCGCCTGGCGAAGTTCGAGGGCGAAGCCGTGAGGCGAGCGGCTGCGACGGTGACTCTGACGGCCGAAGACGCCGCGCGCCTCGGGGCGCTCGCCTCGGGCGGCAGCGCGGCTCGGCCCGCTCAAGATTCTTCGATTCACCCCATTCCCGCGCCTTTTCCGGCGCGGCTGGAGCCGCCCCCCGGAAACGGTTCGCGCCTTCCCGGCGCGCCCGCCCTCAGCCTCTTCGGCAGCGCCGGCTGGTGGCCCAACCGCGACGGAATCCGGTGGTTCCTGGAGCGCGCGTGGCCGGCGGTGCGGAGCGCGCGGCCGGGCGCCGTACTCCACCTCTTCGGCTATCCCGGCGCTCTCGGCCTCGAGGGAGTTGTGCAGCATCCGGCCCCTGAGGACAGCGCCGAAGCGTTGCCCGCCGAGAACGGCGCTCTCGTGGTGCCTCTCTTCGTGGCGAGCGGCGTCCGCATGAAGATTCTCGAGGCCTGGGCTCGCGGGGTGCCGGTTCTGGCCTCGCCGGCCGCGGCGCGCGGGCTCGCCCTCGAGTCCGCGCGCGGCGAGGCGCCCCTCCTGCTCGCCGATCAGCCCGAGGAGTGGGGGCGCCGGGTTGCGCAGCTGGCGGAGCGCCGTGAAGGGCTGGTGCGCGCCGCCCGAGAGCGCCTCGAGACCCACCACGCCCCCGCGGCGGTGGCGGCGCGGCTTGAAGAGGTCTATCGCGCCGTTCGCGCCGGATCGCCTCCCCGTGAGGCGCTCCGGCGCGGCGCGTTGACCCAGCCGGCAGCCCCCGGTAGCCTGTGCCCGTGACAAGCGAAAATCCCATGCTGGAAGTGCCCGACGGCGGGGTGATTCAAAAACGTCGGGAGCGGGTCTTCATGATCCTCGCCGGCATCTTCCTCGGCTCGATGGTGATGCTGAATATCCTGGGGGTCTCGCGCTTCCTGGATCTCAGCTTCGAGCTTTTCGGAATGCAGATTCCCGTGCCCCTCGCGGTCGGGGTGCTGCCGTATCCGATGACCTTCCTGTGCACCGACTTCATTTCCGAACTCTACGGGCGCAGGCGGGCGAATTTCCTCGTGCTGGTGGGCCTGGTGCTCAACGTGTGGCTGATCTTCATTCTGTGGGTTGGCGGCGCCCTGCCGGGATTCGACCAGCCGGTTCCCGACGCCGCCGGCCGCCTGCCGGTCTTCTTCGAGATTCGCAAGCTGACCATCGGCGCGGTGTGGGCCTCGATGATCGCCTATCTGGTCGCCCAGCTGGTGGATGTTCAGCTGTTCCACTTCTGGAAGAGGCTGACCCGCGGCAAGCACCTCTGGCTGCGCAACAACGGCTCGACCCTGGTGTCGCAATTCGTCGACAGCTTTGCGGTGATCACGATCACTCACTTTTACGCCTCGGCCCTGCCGATCGACGCCGAACAGGAGATTTGGCCGCAGCTGTGGACTTTCATCCTGACGGGCTACGTCTTCAAGCTGCTCTCCGCCCTGGTCGACACCGTACCGTTCTACATCGGCACCTCCTACCTGAGGCGCTATCTGGGCCTGGTGCCGGCGGCCAAGGCGGAGTCTTGAAGTCGGCGCCCAGCCGCCTGCTCTACGGGGTGATCGCGCTGGCCGCCGTCGCCTGGTTCGTGGCGTCGCGAGCCGGAGGCGAGGAGGCCAAGATTCGCGCTCGGCTCGAGCAGGTGCGAGAGCTGGTGGTCAAGGAGGCGGGGGAGAAGGCCCTGCAGTCGGCGGATCGGGCCCGCAGGCTCGGCTCCCACCTGACGGATCCCTTCGTGATGCGCATTGAGCCCGCGGGCCTCGAAATCGAGCAGGCGACCGCTCTCGTGAGGCCTTTTGTCGGCCTGCGCCAGGGGGTCGAGAGCCTCGAAGTGTCCTTCTCGGCGCTCGAGATCGAGGTGGCCGAGGGCGGCTCGAGCGCCCGCTCCGCCATGCGCGCCTCGCTCCGCGCCACCGGCGATCGAGCGCGCCGGGGCAGCTACCGGGTCGAGATCCTGTGGCGGCTCGACGGACGCTGGAGAATCGAGCACGTGGACGTCGCGGATCTGCCGGACGGAGGCGGGTTTCTCTGAGCAAGCCGTGGATTCTGACCTGACGCCCTCGCCCTCGCCCACGGCCGTCGAGCGGGGCGCGTCCGAGAGGGCAGCGCCGGCCATGACAAAGGCGGTTTGGCGCCGCGTGCAGGAGATTTTCACCGAGGCCGAGGCTCTGGGCCCGGCCCGCTGGCCCCGATACTTGGACCGCGAGTGCGCCGATGATCCGGAGGTGCGCGGGCAGGTCGAGTCGCTGCTGGCCGCCCATCGAGAGGCCGGTCGATTCCTCGAGACGCCGGCGGATCCCGCCGGGCGCGAGCGTTTGCCGCGGGGAGCCTCGGGCGAGGCGCTCGATCCGAAGCTCAGGCGCTCGCTCGAGCTTCTGCGGGCGGGCGACGCTGAAAAGTCGCTGCGCCTGCTCTCGGAGGAGCTGTCGTCGCTCGGCGTTTCCCTTGAGCCCTCGGGGGCTGGCTGGAGCGCGCTGCGGGTTCGGTTGGAGGCGGCGTGGTTCCTCCTCCTGAACTTTCTCAGTCCGGCGCCCGGCAGGCGCAGTCTCCCCGAAGGTACCGGGACGGGCGCCGAGATCGCCGCCTCTCGCCGGCAAGCCGAGGCCTTCAGGCAGCGGGCCCTCGCGCTGGCGATCTCCCGGCCGCGGCGCGCCCTGCTGTGCGCCGAGCGCCAGGTGGCCCTCGCCGCCCGGCGCAGAAATCCGCGCTCCCTGGCCCAGCCCCTGGCGCTGGCCGCCGCTCTCGCCTGCTGGAGCTCGGGCCGCGGCCGCGGCGCTGGGAGGCTGCAGGCCGCTGCGTTGAGACTCGCTCGGGGTCGCGGCGCTTCGATTTCAGACCGCGGCTTCACCGCCCTCACGGGAGGCGTTCTGAGCGTTTGCGAGGGCGACTGGAAGGGCGGGCTCGCTTTGTGGAACGAGGCCCAGAAGGCCCTGGAGCCCGGCCTCGAGCGCACCGCGGCGGGCGTCTTTCACGTTTCTCTTCTCGCCGCCACCGGCCGTCTCGCGCAGGCGCGCTCGGCGGTGCCTCGCCTTCTCGAGGGCTGCCGAGAAAAGGGCGGCGACGCGTGGGCCGAGGCTTTTCTGCGGGCCGGGCTGATGAGCTTTCTCCACCTGACGGCCGATCGGGTG
>JBCCLG010000604.1:0-4016 GCA_039027015.1 Acidobacteriota bacterium
CGGACTCCAGGTCGACGTGGTGCTCGAACGCGAGGGGCGGTGTTTGGGGATCGATCTGGTGGGCTATCCGGGAGAGTTGGCCTCGAGCTACGCCCTGGAGCGCTATCGCCTGTTCAGCAGGGCCGGGCTGCTGCTCATGCCCGTGCCGTACTCCGCGTGGCTCGAGAGGCCGAACCGATGCGTCCAGGCGATCCTGGCGCAGCTCAAGACGGGGAAAGACGTGGGGTCGGCGGGTTAGACTCTCGGGGCCATGCGCTTTCCGCTCCCGCTTCGGCCGCCAGCGCCCGGACCGTTCCTCCTCGCCGCGGCGCTTCTCGCAGCGCTCGCGACGCCCGGCGCTCTTCAGGCCCACTCCTTCGACCGCAGCTTCGCCTCGGCGCGCTACGTTGCCCAGCTCGAGAACGACGAGCTGTGGATGGCCGTGGTGGTAGAGGTGCCGACCCTGGACGTTCTGGGCGACTTCCGGCGCTATTTGCGCGATCATCCCGAGAAGAGCGAGGAGGCCAACGTCGAGGGCTTCCGGCTGCAGCAGCTCCGGGAGATCGCCGACGCCTTCGAGCTGCGCTTCGACGGCGGGAGCCTCGAGCGGCCGTGGCGCCCGGTGGACGGCGAGGCCAACGGCAAGGGCGACGGCAACTTTTTTCTCTACATGGTCGAGTTTCGCAGCACTTTGGTCAGGCCCCGGCTCCAGGTTGAGCTGATCAACCGCCTGATGCCCGAGAAGGTGGTCTACATGTCGACCCTCGCCGAAGCCACCGCGCCGTGGCGGGTGCGCGAGGATTCCTCGCGGGCCCTGCTCGAGGCCGAGGGAATCGACGGCGAGATCGTCGGCCCGGATATCGCCGCTGACGCTGACGCCGACGCCCCGGAGAACGAGGCCGCCGCCGCGCAGGAGGCCGGGGAGCGAGAGAGCGCCGAAAGTCAGCCCGCGGGCGCCGTGGGCAAATGGTCGACCGACGAATCCCTGCGCCGGCTGCGCCTGGTGTTCTCCACCGTGGCGCCTGGGGAGGAGGCTGAATGAGCGGGTCGTCGGAGCCGGCCATCGTGGCCGAGAACCTGCGCTTCGCCTACGGGCCCTCGCGCGCCGCGGGCGCGAACGGGCCGCCCTTCACCCTCGAGCTGGCCGACTGGCGGGTCGAGAGCGGCGAGCGGGTGGCGCTCTTCGGGCCCTCGGGGTGCGGCAAATCGACCCTCCTCAACCTGATCGCCGGCGTGCTGGTGCCCGAAGCCGGGCGCCTCACAGTTTTAGGGCGCGACGTCGGCCAGCTCGACGACGCGGCCCGCCGGGCGCACCGCATTCGCTCCATCGGCTTTGTTTTTCAGGACTCGCCCCTGGTCGACTACCTCGACGTGCTCGAGAACGTCCTCTTCCCCTTCAGGCTCAACCCGGCCCTGCGCCTCGAGGCGGCGGATCGCGAGCGCGCGGCGGAGCTGCTCGAGGAGCTGGGCCTGGGCGGCAAGCGCCATCGTCAGCCCCAGGAGCTGTCCCAAGGTGAGCGGCAGAGGGTCGGCATCGCCCGCGCCCTGGTCACCCGGCCGTCGCTGCTGCTGGCCGACGAGCCCACCTCGGGCCTCGATCCCGGGGCCACCGAGCGCGCCCTCGACCTGCTGCTCGGCGTGTCGACCGAGCGCAGGCTGGCGCTGCTGGTGGTGACCCACGATCCCGCGGTGCGCGGCCGCTTCGAGCACACCCTGGACGTCGGCACTCTCTCGAGGAGCGCGGGCTGATGGCGTCGCTGCCGCTTCAGGACGCCTTCTTTCTCTCCCTGCGCTCCCTGCGCGGCGCGCCGTGGCGCAGCCTGACGCTGGTTCTCGGCACTTCGGTGGCGCTCTTTCTGCCTCTCTTCACCTACAACGCGGCGGCCAGGCTCGAGGTCGAGCTGCTGGAGCGGGCGCGCTCCTCGCCCGTGCTGGTGGGCCGCAAGGGCGACGAATTCGACCTCGCCATGAGCTCGCTCTACTTCCGCGGGCAAATCCGTGACACGGTGCGCTTCGCGGAGCGCCGAAGGCTGGGCGAGTACGGCCTCGCCGTGCCGCTCTTCGTGGCCTACAGCGTGTCGGGAACGCCGCTGGTGGGTACCTCGATCGAGTATTTCGAGGCCCGCGAGCTGGAGGTTGCCGAGGGGCGGGTCCCGGTGCTTCTGGGCGAGGTGGTAGCGGGCGCCGCGGTGGCCGAGCGCCTGCGCCTCGAGGTCGGAGACCGGGTGCGCTCGGATCTCACCAACCTCTACAACCTCGCGGGCGCCTATCCCCTGCTGCTCGAGGTCGTGGGCGTTCTGGAGCACGCCGGCAGCCCCGACGACGAGGCTTTCTTTACCGACATCAAGACCACCTGGATTCTCGAGGGGCGGCTTCACGGTCACGAGGAGGTGACGGAGGAGACGTCCATCGAGGGCGAGGACGACGAGGAGAACCGGATTCTCGGGGCCCTGATGCGCGGCGAGACCGCGGGCGCCGACGGGGCTCCCGACCCCGAAGAGCCCGCTGATCCCGGGCAGGCTCCTGACTCCGGGGAGGGCTCCGGCGCAGAAGCCAGCGCAGACGAGGCGGCGGACGCCGAACTCGCCGAGGCCGGCGACGGAGAAGACGGCGCGATCGAGGCCAACGAGAATCTCGAGGCGTCGGCGGCGATCTTCCTCTTCGCCGAGCTGACCCCAGAGAATCGGGGCAGCTTCCACATGCACGGCTCGGAGGACGACGCGCCGGTGGGTTCTTTCCTGATCCTGCCCGAGGACCGAAAGGCCCACGATCAGCTGCTCGGCGATCTGGCCCTCGACGAAACCCACCAGGCGGTGCGCCCCGTGGAGGTGATCGGCACCGTGCTCGAGATCGTGCTGCGCCTGCGCGACGGGCTCTCTCTCTACTTCTTTTTAGTCGCGGCCTCGACCCTCGGCTTTTTCACCCTGGTGATCTCGCTCTCCCTGCGCCTGCGCCGCCAGGAGATCCAGCTGATGAGGCGACTGGGCTGCGGGCGCTTCCACATCGCCACCCTGATCGGCGTCGAGGTCGCGCTGGTCGCGCTGGCCGCCGGGGTGCTGGCCAGCGGCGCCACCGCCCTGGGACTTCGGCTTCTGGAATCCGTGATCTAACCCGAACCAGCCTTCGCACACTTTGACCGACCCGCCTGGAGAACGCCCGACGATGCGCCACTCTGCCCCCTTCTTCCTCTTCCTCTGCGCCCTGGCGCTGCTCCTCGCCTGGGGCTGTGCTCCGGCCGAGGCCCCCGCGCCTCAGGCCGACGCCCCGGCCGACTCGTCCTCCGATCCCGCGAGTGAGGGTGACGCCCCGGCCGCCGGCGAGCCCGTCCTCACCGTCGCCACGCTTTCGCCGCCGGTCGACTGGCTGGTCGGACGCATCGGCGGGCCGCTCGTCGATCGCCAGCTCGCCCTGCCGGCGGGTGAAGACCCGCAGCTGTGGCAGCCGCCGGCGGAGCTGCTGGTGGAGCTGCAGTCGGTCGATCTGATCGTCGCCAGCGGCGCCGGTTACGAAGTGTGGACCTCCCAGGTCAGCCTGCCCCTCTCGCGCCTGGTGGACGCCGCCGAGGGTATCGAGCTGATCGAGGTCGCGGGGCGCACTCACTCCCACGGCGACGCAGGCGCCCACAGCCACGGCGAGATCGATCCGCGGGTGTTCACGGATCCCGACCTGCTGCTCGCCCAAGGGCGCCGGATCCACGGCGCGCTGGTGGCCGCGGCGCCGCAGGCCGAGGGCGACTTTACGGCCGGCCTCGAGGCCCTCGAGGCCGATCTCGCGGCGGTGAGCGCCGAGCTGGCCGAGGTTTTCGCGGCGTGGCCCGAGGCGCTGCCCGCGGCCTCGAGCCACCCGTCCTTCAACTATCTCTTCCGCCGCTACGGCGCCGCCCTCAAGAGCTTCGACTTCGACCCGGCGGCGGCGCCGCAGGCCGCGGAGCTGGAGAAATTCCGCGCCTGGGCGCAAGGAGCGCCGGCGGTCCTCCTATGGGACGAGGAGCCGAGCGAGGCGGCGCGCGCCGCTTTCGGCGGGGAAGGGGCCGGCGA
>JBCCLG010000605.1:0-4007 GCA_039027015.1 Acidobacteriota bacterium
CCTCAGCCTTCGCCCGAGGAGAGAAGGGGCCGGCTTAGCCACGAGAGCGTCACGACCCTCAGCAGCATGAAGCCGCTGAGCGCGGCCCATAGAACCTGCAGCGACTCAAGCTCTATGGCCACCCAGGCCAAGGGCAGAAAACCCAGGGCTGCCGAGAAGATCATCGCGTTGCGCAGCGGGCGGCCTGCGGTCAGCCCGAGAAAGAGACCGTCCAGTATGTAGGCGGCGGAGCCGATCAGCAGAACCGGAATCAGCCAGCCGCGCAGACCGGCCGCCAAATCGATCACGCTCGCGTGGGAGGTGAGAAGGCCGAGAATCGCGCTCGGGAAGAGGCCGACCGCGGCCACAAAAAAGCCCGCCATCGCGAAGCCGCTGTTGAGCCCCAGCCGCAGGAGGCGCCTTAAAGACGCGTCCAGACCCGCGCCGCGCAGGATGCCGGCTAGGCTCTCGATGGCAAACGCCGCGCCGTCGACGAAGAAAGCCGCCAGGGCGATCAGCCGCAGGAGCAGGGTGTTGGCGGCAAGAGCTTCGGTGCCGAAGCGGGCGCTGAAATTCGTGAAGAGCGCGAAGGTGCCGACCAGGAAAAGCGTGCGGAAGAAGATGTCGCGCTGGAGCCCGAACATCGAAGCCCAGCGCGAGACACCAAAGACCGACCGGATTTCGAGGCCTTCGCCTCGAAATCTGCGCGGCCAGTAGAAGACGAGAGCCACCGCCAGCATCACGTATTGACTGATCATGGTCGCCAGCCCGGCGCCGGCTGCATTCCAGTCGAGATGGAGGATGAAGACGTAGTCGAGGACGACGTTGACCAGGTTGGCGGAAAGGGTCATCCACAGGGCGACGCCGCTCTCCTCGCGGCCCAGGAACCAGCCTAGGAAGACGAAGTTGGCGAGCGCGGCGGGGGCCCCGAGAACCCGCGCGTGGTAGTACGCCAGGCCGGCCCCTTCGGTCGCCGCGTCTCCGGAAAGCAGGGTGAAGGCGAGGGAGCCGAGGGGCTCACGCAGGGCTAGAAGCGCCAGGCCGGCGCCGGCTGCGATGACCAACGAACGCCGCAGGATCGCCTCGATCTCCGCGCTATCGCGTCTTCCGACCGCCTGGGCCGTGAGGCCCGAGGTCGCCATGCGCAGGAAGCCGAAGCTCCAGAAAACGAAGTCGAAGACCACCGTGCCCAGAGCGACGCCGGCGAGGAAGTGGATCTCTTCCAGGTGGCCGAGCATGGCAGCGTCGACCAGCCCGACCACCGGAACCGTAAGGTTGGCGAGGATGTTGAGAGCCGAGAGCCTGAAAAATCGCGCTCGGAGGTCGTGATCGGCGGGCTGCGCCGAACTTGGGCTGCGCACCAGGGAAGGGCCGGGCTTCTCAGTCGAGCCGCGCCGTGATCTCGCCCCCGCCCAGGTCGATCTCGATGCTCTGCGATCCCGACCCCTGCCACTTGATGGATTTCGGCAGGCCCGCGGCTTCGATCGTGCCATCGCGCAGCTGGAGGCTGCCTGAGCCGAAGCCCACGTCGGCCTTGAAGGCGCCGACTCGATCCTGCTCGCCCCTGAGATCGACGCTGCCGCCGCCCGAATCGATCTCGATATTGCCGGCGATGTCGCGAATCGTGACGTCGCCTCCCGCCATATCGACCTCGACCTCAAGATCCCGGGGCGCGCGGACGATCATGGTCGCCTGCACTCCCAGCGCACGGGCGCGGGAGGTGTTCTCGAGGCTCAGCTCCAGCTCGCGCTTGCCGAGGCGAGGCCTGAGCCTGATCCGCTTCGCCCGCTTCTCGCACTTGGCGGCGTCCTCGCGACTACAGAAAAGCTGAATCTCGACCTCGACGTTGCGCCCGTCCGTCCCCAGGACCTCGAGGGATCCCAGCACCAGCTCGATGTCGAGGGTGGTGGCCTCGCCGGCAAAATAGGTCTGCTGGAGCGTTTGAACCGGCTCTGCCCACGTGACGGGCGCGACCGCCAGAAGCATCGCGAGGACGATTCCGCTCGGGAGAAGGGGCAGAGAATTCTCAGAAGGTCTCATCGCACTCGCTTCCGTCGATTTCGGATGTAGTCGGCCAGAATGAACTCGCCGAGGTTGTCGGGCGACGCAAAGTAGGCGCGGCCGCGGTTGGTTTGAGTGAGCTTTTCTACGAACTGCTGAAGCGTCGGATCGCTGGCGATCATGAAGGTCGTGATGACGATTTTTTGCCGGCGGCAGAGGTCCGCTTCCTCGAGCGTGAGATTGACGATCTTCATGTCGAGGCCGAAGGGATTTTTATAGATCCCGTCGCCTTCGGTGATGGCCGAGGGCTTGCCGTCGGTGATCAGAAAAATTTGCTTATTGGGCTGTTTCTGGCGGGCGAGGAGCGACCTCGAGAGCTGCAGAGCCTCGCGGGTGTTGGTGTGGTACGGCCCCGCGTCCACGTAAGGAAGCTCGGCCAGCAGCACGGGCTCGGCCCGGTCGCCGAACTGGATGACGCCGAGATGGTCTTTGGGATATTTCGTCTGAATGAGCTCGGTGAGGGCGAGGGCGACCTTTTTAGCCGGCGTGATCCGATCTTCACCATAAAGCACCATCGAGTGGCTGATATCGATGGCGACGATGGTCGCGCAGTTGGTGAGCTGCTCGGTCTCGTGGACCTCGAGATCCTGCTCAGCGAGCTGGAGGTTGCCCATGCCCCGCTTGAGCGCGTTCTGGAGCGAACGGCTGACGTCGAGGTGGTGCAGCTCATCGCCGAAGGCGTAAGGCCGCGTTTCGGGAAGTTTCTCAGTACCGTCACCGGATGCCGACACGCGGTGATATCCGGCGCCGCCGCGTCGCAGGTCGGAGAAGATCTCTTCAAAGGCGCTGCGGCGAATGCGCCGCTCGCCGATAGCCGTGAGCTGGGGGCGCCCTTCCTCGTCGAAGCCCAGCGTTTGCTGGTCGGCCATCTGCTCTAGAAACTCCTCGAGGTCGAGACCTTCAGGCAGAAAACCCTGCTCCTGAAGCTGGCGCATCCACTCCATCACCTGCTCGATATCGCCAGCCGCAGAGAGCAGGAGCTGGTTGAAAAGGCGCTCTAAGCCCATGCCTTGGAGGAGAGCTTCGAGCAAGGCCGGGTCGAGATAGCGGTAGCGGTGGCGCATGGGGAGAGGAAGTTCCGTGGGGGCTTAAGGCTGTTGAATCAGCGGCTCAGAATTCTTCGTTGGCGAGGTGAATTCAGACCCCGAGAGCGCTGCCACTATAGCAATCGAGGCTGACGGGCAGGCCGCCTTTAGCCGAGACCTAAATCCGCAAGCGACCGCGCGCTGAGGAGCTTGCGGCCAAGGGCCCGCAGCTTCTCGAGATCGTCGATGGCCTGGAGCCTGGAGCGGCTGACCTCATCTAGCGGCCCGAACCTTTCGTCGATCTGCAGCTCCAGCAGGCTGCGGAAGCCCTCGGCGCGGCCGCTTGCCTGGCCCTTCTCTTCAGCCTCTTTTTGTAGTCGGCCCGCCCAGGTCAGCTCCATGTCTTCGATCTCCTGAGTGCGTTGACTCTTCGACACCAGCTCAGAGTAGTTCATGTTCTCGTCTCCTTTCAATTCGATGTAGGTTTCTACGGCGTTGACCAGCAGGAATTTGCGGCCATCGTCGACCTGGAGGTCGAGGATGGCCTCCAGGCAGCGAAGCTTGAGCTCAGCTGGGCCCAGGACTTCCGAGTCCATGCACGAGGCAGGGGCCGGCGCCAGGGCGTTGCGGCCCAAATAGTCGGCGGCCTCCGCTTCTGAGAGCCCAAACGCCCAGTAGGTGAAGCTGCTGATCTCGACGCCGAGAAGCGATTCTTGGGCAGAACGCTTCGTGAGACCCGGTATGCCGCCGCCCCGGAGATAGAGAACAACGGGCAGGACGGGCTCCTCGTATTTGAGCCTGAGCGCCGTAAGCGCTGCCATGGGTCTTCTTAAGATCACTTTACCCTGTCTTGGCGCCATGATGGTCGCTGGTGCCATCTCGGCGCTGTTCAGTAAGGACGCGCAAAGCGAAATCTTTAAATACTTGACGAGCAGCAAAGCG
>JBCCLG010000606.1:0-4006 GCA_039027015.1 Acidobacteriota bacterium
CGACGAAAACGGCAAGCCGGAGGGCGGGCAGTGGAATTTCGATAAAGACAACCGGAAGCCCCTCGGCAAAAACTCGCCCGACATCCCCGAGACGCCGCGCTATGAGCCCGGCCCGCTGACCCTCGAGGTCATGGCGCTGGTGGAAAAGACCTTCCCCGAGGCCCCGGGCGAGCTTCAAAGCTTCTCCTGGCCGGTGACCCGCGAGCAGGCCCTCCACACCCTGGAAGATTTCGTGGAGAACCGGCTGCCCTACTTCGGCGATTATCAGGACGCTCTCAAGATCGGCGAGCCCTGGCTCTTCCACTCCCTCCTTTCGCCGGCCATGAACCTCAAGCTGATCGATCCGCGGGAAGTGCTCGACGCGGTTCTCGAGGCCTACCGGCAGGGGCGCGCGCCGATCAACGCGGTGGAGGGCTTCGTGCGCCAGATCGTCGGCTGGCGGGAGTTCATCCGCGGGGTGTACTGGCACGAGGGTCCCGACTACGGAGACCGCAACGGCCTCGAGGAGAGCGGCGAGCTGCCTGAAATGTACTGGAGCGCCCAAACCAAAATGACCTGCATGAGCGACAGCCTGGGCCAGGTCAAAGAGCACGGCTACGGACATCACATCCAGAGGCTCATGGTCACGGGCAACTTCGCGCTGGTGGCGGGCATTCACCCCCGCGCCATCAGCGACTGGTATCTCGGCATGTACGTCGACGCAGTCGACTGGGTGACCCTCCCCAACACCCTCGGCATGGTCATGCACGCCGACGGCGGCGTGGTCGGCACCAAGCCCTACGCGGCGAGCGGTCGCTACGTCAGCCGGATGAGCAACTACTGCAAGAACTGCAGCTTTGATCCGGGCAAGAGAACCGGCGATAAGGCCTGCCCGATGACCACTCTTTATTGGGACTTCCTGCGCCGCCACCGCGAGCGCCTGGGAGACAACCGGCGCATGGCCTTCGCCTGGAAGAATCTCGACCGCATCGAGCCGGACGAGCTGGCGGAGATCCAGCAACGTGCCGAGGTGCTGCGCACTCGCCCTGAAGAGCTGCTCGCCACGGGATGAGCCGGCGGCGCGGGAATTCTGCCAAGGCCAAAGCTCCGGCCGGCCAGCCCGACTCCAAAATCTGCCGATCCTGCGGCCGGGTCATGGAGTGGCGAGCGAAGTGGCGCAACAGCTGGCCCGAGGTCAAATACTGCGGGGAACGCTGCCGCCGGCAGGGCGTTCAGAAAACGGACCGCGCCCTCGAGGAGGCCATCCTGAGCCTGCTCGAGCAGCGGGCCCGCGGCGCCACCCTCTGCCCCTCCGAGGCGGCGCGGATGGTGCGGCCCGAGGATTGGCGGCCGCTCATGGAGCGCGCGCGCAGCGCGGCGCGGCGCCTAGCGGCCGCGGGCCGCCGCGAAATCTGCCAGAAAGGGCGCGCCGTCGACCCGTCGACGGCGCGGGGACCGATTCGCCTCAGGCTCCGGTGACGGTGCCCGGCAGATGAGGTATCCTCGCGTCGCGAGCCGCTGAAAACAGGACAGATCGAATTTCAGCCTCGCGCTTTTATTAGGTTCTCGGGCTTTGCCCGGATCCCTCCTGCGTCGGACTCCCATCTAATGCGCCCCACAATCAGGAGAGACTCACATGAAAGAGCACGGAGAGACTGAAGCCGCGTGTCAAAGCGCGGATCCAGCAACTGATGGGCAAAAGCCCGAGTCCAACAAAAGCGAAGTTTCCCGCCGAAACTTCCTGCGCGGCGTCGGCGGCACCGGCGTGCTCGCTGCCTCGGGCCTCGCAGGCGGCGTCGCCACCCTCGCCACACCGGGGGAAGTAGCCGCCGAAGAAATCGGCCCCGAGAGATCGCGCCGCCGGGCGATTCGCGCCTTCCAGGTCCGCAATCGAGCCGCCCGCAACGCCTCCGGCATCCGCCTGCCCGAGCAGGAGTGCAACGGCGACGACGCCCTGTACGCCGACCGCCGGGCGAGCTTCTTCAAGACCCTGCCCCAGGACAACCTGGGCGAGGTCGATACCGGCGCTTACAACACTTATCTGCAGGCCCTCGAAACGGGCGACAGCGCGACCTTCGAGAGCATCCCCCTCTCGACCCAGGCCGACCGCAGGCTGGCCAACCCTCAGGCCTCCTACGCCTACGAGATGACCGGCCTCGACGGACACGCCTCGCGCATGCCCGCCGCTCCCGCCTTCACCAGCCCTCTGCAGTCCGTGGAGATGGGCGAGGTTTATTGGCAGGCGCTGACCCGCGACGTGCCGTTCTCCGAGTACGGTAGCGACGCTTTGGTAGGGGCCGCGCTGGCCGATCTCAACGGCTTCTCCTCAAGCCTCGGCCCCACCGAGGGTGGCCAGATCACCGCCAACACGCTCTTTCGCGGCGAGACCCCGGGCGATCTGATCGGGCCATACATCAGCCAGCTCATGTGGCTCGACGTGCCCTACGGCCCGACTACCATCGAGCAGCGCTACGGCCGTCCCCTGGTGGGCGACGACTTCATGGTCGACTACAGCGAGTGGCTCGCCATCCAGCGCGGCGCCGCGCCGGTCGTCGGCCTGACCTTCGACCCCACCCCGCGCTACATCAGCAACAACCGCGGTCTGGGCGAGTGGGTGCACGGAGACGTCTCGTTCCAGGGCTACTTCAACGCCGCGCTGATCATGCTCGGCCTGGGCAGCGGCGCCCTCTGCCCGCGCAACCCGTACCTGGCCTCGGCCAATCAGGGCGGATTCGTCACCTTCGGCGGCCCGCAGGTGGTCGACCTGGTGACCAAGGCCGCCGACAGCGGACTCAAAGCCGCCTGGTACCAAAAGTGGCTGGTCCATCGCCGCCTGCGTCCCGAGCTCTTCGCGGCGCGCATCGAAAACCAGCGCAACGGCAGCAAGGATTACGGCCTGAGCGCCGAGAATCTGAACTCCGACGCCGTCTCCAGGCTGCTCACCGCCAACGGCAACACCCTGCTGCCCATGGCCTTCGCCGAGGGCTCGCCGACCCACCCGTCCTACCCGGCGGGTCACGCGGTGATCGCCGGCGCCTGCTGCACGATCCTCAAGGCGTTCTTCAACGAGTCGTTCGTGTTTCCGTCGCCGGTGGTGGCCAGCACCGACGGCTCGGCCCTCGACGCATGGACCGGAGCTGATCTGACCCTCGGCAACGAGATCAACAAGCTCGCCGCCAACATCTCGATCGGTCGCGACGCCGCGGGCGTTCACTACCGCAGCGACGGCGTCGACGGCATCATCTGCGGTGAGCAGGTGGCGATCAGCATGCTGCAGGACTACAGCATCGCCTTCACCGAGGTGGCCGATGGCTTCGAGCTGACCCGCTTTGACGGTCAGCGCATCCTGATCTCCCAGGGTGAAGTCAGCGCCCTCTGATCCCAGCGTGCCTCCGCGGGTGCCCCGGCTTCGCGGTCGGGGCACCGAGGGCGGGGCTCAGCAGCCCGTGGCCCCGGGCGGTTTTCCACCCGAACCATGCCGCCGCAGCCAAGCTCCGCCGAGAAAATGCGTTCCCGGGCGCTTTACGCCCTGTGGCTGCTTGCGGCCACGGGGCTCCTCCTAGAGCTCGCCCTCAGGGTTTTGGAGCCGGTCGATCGCGACCTGGCGACCATGCTCTACCTGCCCGGCCTCGAGAGGTCGTACGAGCGGGTCGAAAGCCTCGAGGAGCTGATGCAGCAAACCGTGCTCGGCTGGGTGCCCCGCCGGCTGCGCAACGGGTTCGTTCTCAACTCGCGCTCCTCGCGAACCCGCGAGTATGCCGAGCAGTACGACCCCACTCGCCGGCGGGTGGTCACCCTCGGCGATTCGTTCAACTTCGACTCCAACGGCGTGCCTCACGACGCGATGCTCTCGGGAGTCCTCGAGTCGCGCCTGCGCGCGGCCGGCCACGGCGACGTCGACGTCTTTGGCCTGGGCGTTCCCGGGGTCGCCACCCGCTTTCAGCATCGCTTTTTTCAGCTCGAGAAGGGTCTTCTCAGGGCCGACGTGGTCGTGCTGGTCTTTTTCATCGGCAACGATCTGACCGAC
>JBCCLG010000607.1:0-4001 GCA_039027015.1 Acidobacteriota bacterium
ACGGTCGCCTGGTGGGTGCTGTGGGAGTTCGGGAAGTACAGCTCGTCGGTCAGGTTCTCGATGTTGAGCTGGATGCGCAGCCTGTCGGTCACGTCGTAGTGAGCCGAGGCGTCGATGCGGGTATAGCTCGGGAGAACGGCGGAGTTGCTGTTGTTGATGAAGCTCTCGTCCTGGTAGGTCAGGCCGACGCCCACCACCAGCAGGTCCGTGACGCGGAAGCTATTCCACACCGAGAACATGTTCTCGGGAAGCTCGCGCGGGCGGAGCACGCCGTTGGCCTGCTCGCCGTCGAGGAAGCTGTAGCCGGCGGAGATGTACCACTGGCGGGTCAGCTGACCCTGAAGCTGAATCTCGAAGCCGTCCACCGAGGTCTCGATGACGTCGAAGGTGCCGGCGTCAGAGTCCGAGACCACCGGCGACTCCTGCTCGATCTCGAAGAGCGCCGCGGTGATGCTCAGGCCCCGGCTGAGGTCCCATTTGACGCCCGCCTCGAGGTTCTGGAAGGTGTTGGGATCGAGCCGGTTGTTGTTGCCGTTGATGTTGGCGAACTGCTCGCCCGAGCGGGGCAGGAAGGACTCGCTGTAGCTGGCGTAGAGCGAGACGTTCTCCTGCGGCTTGTAGACCAGGCCGAGGCGCGGCGAAACCTCCTCGTCTTTGCGCGTGCGGCGATCGTTGGCCGGCACGTTGAAGACGTCGATGTCGAAGCTGTCGAAGCGCGCGCCGAGGGTGATGTCGAACTTCTCGGACACGGCGATCTCGTCCTGCAGATAGGCCGAGAAGACCTCGATGCCGACGCGGGTGTCGTCGTTCAGATCGGTGGAGAAGCTGTTCACCGTGGGCCGGCCGTCGGCGAGAACGCCGCGCCCGTTGCGCAGGTTGATCCGGCGGGTGGCGAGGAAGTCCGCGCGATCGGTGCGGGCGCCCGCAACGCCGTTGGCCACGTCCTCGGCCGAGGTGTCGAAGAAGGAGTTGAAGCGGAACTGATCCGAGGAGGTGTCGATGTACTCGAGGCCGAAGATCAGCGTGTGCTCGGTATCGCCGCTTTCGAACTCGCCGATCAGGTCGGCGGAGAGGATGGTGTTCTGGCGCTGGGTGTCGTCGATGTACCCGTCCAGCTCGGCGATGTTGGTGTCCTCGTCATAATCGTTGGTGAAGAAGTTCTGGTAGACCTTGTCGTAGTCGCCGTAGAACGCGCTGAAGTTGCCCTTCACGTTGTCGGTGAAGATGTGCTCCAGTCGAGCGCGGAAGAGGTGGGCCTCGAGGGTCGTGAAGTTCTCTTCCTCATCGCCGAAGACCACGTCCTCGAGCGCCTCGACCGGGCGGCCGTCGGAGCCGGTGGGAACGCCGCGATCCACGAAGCGCTCGTGGTCGACGTACTCGTAGGAGAGGTCGAGAATGGTCGACTCGCCCAGCTCGAAGCGGCCGGTCGGGTTGATGCCGATGCGCTCGCCGTCGTAGAAGTCGCGATGGTTGTCGAGGCTCTCGAAGAAGGCGTTGATGCGGAAGGCGCTGTTGCCGCTCGACGCGAAGTTGCCGTCGATCGCGGCGCTGAACTCACCGAAGGAATCGGCGCCGACGGTGTAGTTGGTGAAGCTATCGTCTACGAACGCCTTCTTGGTCACCCGGTTGAGAATGCCGCCGGTGCCGCCGCGGCCAAAGAGCATGGCGTTGGGGCCGCGCAGAATCTCGACCTGCTCCAGGTTGTAGAGCGGGCGGTAGTACTGCACGTCGTCGCGCACGCCATCGATGAAGAAGTCGGCAGTCGAGCGCACGCCGCGAAAGACGACCGCGTCGCGGTGGCCTTCACCCTGGGAGGTGTTGACGCCCGGGGTGTAGTTGATGATCTCGCCGATGCTGGTAAAGCCCTGCTCGGCGAATTGATCGGAGGTGGTGATGGAGAGGCTCTGGGGCACGTCGATGATCGGCGTCGGGGTGCGCAGAGCGTTGACCTGATCGGTGTAGAGGAATTTGCCGGTGACGACGATTTCGTCCGTCACGGCGTCTTCGGCCTGCGTCTCTTCGGTGTCCTGATCCTCCTCCTCGGAGGACTGGGCGAGGGCCGGGGATATTGTCAGCGTCAGGGCGAAGAAGACGCTGAAGAGCAGGTAGAGGGAACGTGGCATGTGTGATGTCCTTTGACGGTTCGGTGCGGAGCAGAGGCGCTCTGCTGCACTTGAAAAACGGTTATCAATAATGAGTCGCTCGGGCAGGGAGATGCTTCTATCCTTGGCTGATGGAGCCAGGGCGCAGTTCACCCGACGCGTCGAGCCGCGAAGGCGCGGCTCGCGCGGTCTGGGTGGGAAGTAGCAACAGGGGCCCGCGCGCGATTCGTCGCGTAGAGCTGCGGGTAGAGGAGGCAGGGGCCGCCGTCAGGAAACCCAGGGGAGACGGCGGAGGGGCTGATGAAAAATGAGCGTTTTGACTATTTAGATCCTGGACCAGAATGGTCCTCATTGTCAATAAAAATCCGGAGGGCCGTCAGGGACTCCGGGGATCCGGGAACTCTCTCAGAGAAAGGTGACGATGCCTATCAAGACGAATCCGTGGAGCGAGGCCGCAACCCGCGAGGCCGCCGTGCCCTCGAGGGGCCGCCTTTTAAGGGCCGGGCTGCTGGCGCTGGCCGCCCTGTGGGCCGCCGCCTGCGGCACCGAGAAACCGATCGAGGAGAGAGTCGTGCTGAGGTTCGATTCTCAAGGCAATCTGGATCTAGAGCTGCGCATCGAGCTGGACCCGACCGATCCTCAGTCGAGCGATCCGGTGAGCGAGCGCATCCGCGAGGCCGAAAACCGATTTCTCGCGGGCCTCGACGACTGGTCGCCTCGATTCGCCCGGGTCGCCGAAGCCGAGGAGGAAACTTTCCGGTGGCGCAAGAAAAAAGGAGGGCTGATTCTGGTCGAGCGGACTCTTGTGGGTGTCGACCCCAGGGAGCTCTCGGAGATCCTGGCGGATACGCCGGTCGTCGTCTCCTACGAGGAGGGCTCCGATTTTGCCGAGCTGTCGTTTTTCGCCGGCGCGCCCGCCGGCGGGGGCGCCCAGGAGCGCCAGGAGCTGCAGCGGGACATCGCCCGCTGGGCGGACAGGATAGCCGCGCTTTTCGCCGAGGCGGAGGGCGTCTACCGCTATCTCGATGAAAATCCCAAGCGCGCCCTCGTCCTCCTAGCGCCGTTCATCCTGGCGGAAGACAGGGAACAGGTTCAGGAGCCCGAGCTGACCCCTCGCGAGGAGGCGCTGCTCGACGCCTTCAACGCAGCGATCGATGGGGTTCTCGCGGCGAATTTCGTGCAGCCCGGCGCCAGCCGTACCCTGGTGGAGCGCTCGCGCCGCTTCTACGACCCCTTTCCGGCGCGCTTTGACCTCGAGATTCCCGAGGATCCCTCGGCGGTCGAGGGTTTCGTGCGATCGGGAGACGGCTGGAGTGTGCCGCAGGTCAGCCTGCGGAGCGCCCTCGAGGCCCTGGCCGAGGACGATCGGTGGCTGGCGCCCAACCCGCTCTACCTGCTGACCGACGGGGAGTCGACTCCCGACGAGGAGTCCCTGGAGTTCTTCGTCGAGCTGCTCGACCCCGAGATCCGAGAAATCCCGGACGGCCCGCAGATCCTCGAGGCGCTCGAGCAGAACCTCGCGCCCGAAGAGATCTACCGCCTGCGCTGGCCCCTCTCCCGGGAGGAGCCAGCTGGCTAGGACCCGGCTCAGCGCGTCTCCGAGCGTCTCCTCAAGCTGACCCAGCCGGCCGCCGCGAGCAGCAGGACGAGGCCGGCGAGGCCCGCGAAGTCGAGGGTCGGAATCTCGACCAGCGAGCCGACGGTCACCACCGGCAGTGCCACGTCGTTGCTGGGGTCCGGATCGGCAAGATCGGAGCTGACCTCCACGCTGCCCTGGCTGCTGCCTTCGGCGATGGCCAAGCCCGTGGCGCCGCAGCTGGCGCCGTCCGCCGCAGTGCAGGTCCAGGTGCAGGTGAGCTCGGGCGGGAAGAGATCCTCGACCGTCGCCGCGGTCACCGC
>JBCCLG010000608.1:0-3998 GCA_039027015.1 Acidobacteriota bacterium
AGACCTGCCAGTCATAGCTGTTCCGGTACAGATACCACACTACCTCTTCGGGCAAATTGCCCGACCAGATGATCAGGTATTGAGAGACCGAGAAGTAGCCCCACACCATGGTCAGCGCCAGCATGAGCTTGCCGTATTGATGAAAGTGATTGCGCCGAATCACCCGGTCAAGGGGCTTCCGATTGCTCAGGAACATCAGCAGGGGGATCGAGAAGCAGATCGCCGAATGGCCCTGCCAAATCAGCAGCTGGGGACCGTAGAGGCTCGAGAACCAGTGGGGGTCGGTGGACATCAGCCAGTCGATCGACGCGAAGGTCGCCACCATGGTGAGCGTCACCAGGCCGGCCGAAGACCACTTCTGCAGACGAATCTTGGTCTCGGGGTCGCCCGTCTCGTCATGGTCGGCGGAAAGCTTGCCGATCTTCCAGGCGAAGAGGGCCCACAGGGCGAAATAAATCGCGTAGCGCGGGTAGAAACCCGGGACTACTGTCGCCCAATCGGGATTGGGGCCCTCAAAGGCAAACCACAGCTTCAAATACCCCGACTTGGCGACCACCAGCGCGTCATACGCGGCCTCCGGCCGGGCCCACGGAAAAAGTGCCTGCCGTCGATCTTCGAGGGGTCGAGGCGAACCTCGCCGTCCTCCCCGCGGATCTGCTCGTACACCGCTCGCGCCAAAACGAAGCCCGGCATGACGTACGGCACGATCAGCACCCGATCGCCGTAGACCTCCCGCACTCGCCGCTCGCCGTCCGGCGTGTTGGTCAAGGCCACCACCGCGTCGGCGTGGGAGTGATCGACGAAGCGAAACGGCAGGACGGCGTGGAGGATGGCCTCCACCGACGGGCTGGGGGCCGAGGGATCGAGCATGGCGCTGCGCTGAACGCGCACCATGTCGGAGTCGCGGAGCGTTTCGAGGCCGGCGAGTCGCGTCAGCACGTCCATGCGCACCGGCGCGAGGCCCTCTGCCTCGAGGGTGGCGAGATCCCATCCGCTGCCCTTGACGAAAAGAGTGGGTGTCGGCGTGCCGAAGAAGTCCGGGACGGTGATCTTGACCGAGGTATTGCCGCCGCCGTGCATCACCAGGTCGGGGTCGCGCCCGAGAAGCCTCGAGGTGTAGACCCTGAGGCTCAGAGGGTCGTCTCCAAACGCCTGAGCCTCGCTGTCATTCCACAAACTTTTCATGGGGATGCCTCCAGACGGGAGGCTACGGTACGATCAGGGACGGCGCAAGCCTCCCCGCCGCCGCTCGAGCGTCGTCCCCGCTCGGGTCTCGAGCCCGCGCCCCGGGGAGAGGAGTGGCCCTTACGAGATGAAGGCCGCCGATCCGCCGCCCCCTCCGTCCGGCTGCCCGAGAGCGCGCCAGGCCATCAACGCCCGCAGCCGCCCTCACGCCCGCAGCCGCCTCAACGCCCGCAGCACGCCGAATCCCCCCCTCGATGCGGGCGCCGGTCCACGAATTCAGGCCTTGTGAAACGAAAGAATCCCATGACTTCTCACCACTCTCCCGAAGACGATTCACCGCCGAACCCTCCGGCGGAAAAGACCCCCGAGTCTCCAGCTTCTCCGCCCGCGTCGACCGCCCTCGAGCTCGACGACGCCCTCGACGTTCTGAGGGCGGCCATGGCGCCCGATCCCGAGCCGCCTCCTGCCGCCGCCAAGGACCCGCAGCCTCTCGCCGACCAGCAGGCGGCCGCCGGGGACTTTGATGCCCCGGAGGTCGAGGCCCCGGAGGTCGAGGCCCCGGAGGCCGAAGCTCCGGAGCCTGAAGCCCCGAAAGTCGAGGCGCCGGAGGTCGAAGCCGGGGCCGAAGAGCCCGCCGAGCCCGCGACGGCAGACGTCGCCTCGGGAGTCTCAGCCATCGAGCCGGCTTCCGAGTCCACGAGGGTCGCCGCCGAGGCCTCGAACTCCGGCGAAGATCCGGAGTCCGCCCAGGCCCCTCGACCCCTCGAGCGCTCGGACGCTCCCGAGCCTCCGCGGGTCGCGGAGCCGCGGGCCTCTTCCGAGCCCCCGGAGGAAACCGCACCGCCAGCCGCCGCGGCGCCGGCCCCCGATACGCCTTCTGAGCCCGAGGCTGCCCCTGCGCCCGAGGTCGTCCGTGAACCCGAGGCTGCCTCTGAACCTGAGGCTGCCCCTGAACCTGAGGCTGTTGAGAGGCCCGAGGTCGTCTCTGAGAGCGTGCCCGAGGCCGCCGCGGCCGAGAACCGGGAAGCTGCCGAGGCGGCCGAGAACCGGGAAGCGGCCGCGGAAGCCGCCGCTCCCCCCGACGCCGAAGAGACGGGCTTCGCCTCCCTGGGCCTCAAGCCGGTTCTGCTGGCGGCCCTCGACGAAGTGGGCTACGAATCGCCGTCGCCCATTCAGGCGCGCACCATCCCGCCGATCCTCGCCGGGCGCGACGTGGTCGGCCAGGCGCAAACCGGCACCGGCAAGACGGCGGCTTTTGCGCTGCCGATTCTCCATCACCTCGACCCGGGTCCGCGCTCGCCCCAGGCCCGGGTGCTCACGCCCACCCGCGAGCTGGCCCTTCAGGTAGCCGAAGCCTTCCAGCGCTACGCGTCCTCCATGCCCGGCTTCCTCGTGCTGCCGGTCTACGGCGGCCAGGCGTATGAGGGCCAGCTGCGCCAGCTGAGGCGCGGCGTGCACGTGGTGGTCGGCACCCCGGGCCGCGTCATGGACCATATGCGCCGCGGCACCCTCGACCTCAAGCTGCTCACCCATCTGGTGCTCGACGAGGCTGACGAGATGCTGCGCATGGGCTTTATCGAGGACGTCGAATGGATCCTCGAGCAAACGCCCGAGTCGCGGCAGATCTCCCTCTTTTCGGCGACCATGCCTCCGGTCATTAGGCGCATCGCCTCTCAGCACCTGACGGATCCGGAAGAGATCACCATCCGGGTCAAGACCACCACCGCCAGCACCATCCGTCAGCGCTATTGGACGGTGAGCGGCGTGCACAAGCTCGACGCCCTGACCCGCATCCTGGAGGCCGAGAGCTACGACGCGATGATCATCTTCGTGCGCACCAAAACCGCGACCGTGGAGCTGGCCGAGAAGCTCGGCGCCCGCGGCGTGAGCGCGGCGGCGATCAACGGCGATATGGCGCAAAACCAGCGCGAGCGCACCGTCGACCGGCTGCGGGCCGGCAAGCTCGACGTGCTGGTGGCGACCGACGTGGCGGCGCGCGGGCTCGACGTTGAGCGCATCAGCCACGTGGTGAACTTCGACGTGCCCTACGACACCGACTCCTACGTGCACCGCGTGGGCCGCACCGGCCGCGCCGGCCGCACGGGAGAGGCGATTCTCTTCATCTCGCCGCGCGAGCGGCGCATGCTGCACCACATCGAGCAGGCGACCCGCCAGCGCATCCAGCGCATGGAGCTGCCGTCTACCGAGGTGATCAACGACCGCCGCGTGGCGCGCTTCCAGCAGAAGATCACCGACACCCTGGAGGCCGGGGAGTGGAAGGACTTCTACTCGCTTCTCGAGCAGTACCAGGCCGAGCACGACCGCCCCGCCCTCGAGATCGCCGCGGCGCTGGCCAAGCTGATGCAGGGCGAGGAGCCGCTGCTTCTCGAGCCGCCCCGCGAGAGGCCCCGCCGGGAGAGGCGGGAGCGCTTCGAGCGCGACGCCGCGCCCCCGCGCCGCGGCGGCGGCGAGGCCGGTGGCATGGAGCGCTACCGTATCGAGGTCGGCCGCGCGCACGGGGTGCAGCCGGGCAATATCGTGGGCGCGATCGCCAACGAGGCGGGGCTCGAGTCCTCGCGCATGGGCAAGATCATGATCCACGACGAATTCTCGACCATCGACCTGCCCCCCGGCATGCCGGAGCGCGTTCACCGGCTGCTGCAGCGGGTGCGGGTGTGCGGCGAGGAGCTGCGGATCAGCTATCTGGGCGCCGGCGGCCCGGGCCCGCGCCGCAAGCCCGAGGGCTTCAAGCCGCGGGGCGGAAAGCCGGGAGGTTTCAAGCCCGGCGGCTTCAAGCCCCGAGGCGGCAAGCC
>JBCCLG010000609.1:0-3996 GCA_039027015.1 Acidobacteriota bacterium
GGCCGCACGCCCCTCCATCCATCTGAACCGGCTGCCGTTCAGGCCTGATTTCCGGCCGAGCTTCAGCGATTCGAGACAGACCCAGAGACTGACCCGGAGCCTCCCGTGACCCCGATTCCAAGCGCCGCACGCGCCCTCGCCTTGGTCGATCAGATCGAGACCACCACCGACTCGCCCCAGGACGTCTACGAATCCCTGGTGGAGGAGCTGGTCTCCGGCAAGCTGAAGTTTCATCAGCTTCCCGCGGAGCTTTCCGGCCGCGAGAAAGCCGAGCTTCGGCGCCGCGCCGTCGAGCGCCAAACCGGCTCGAACCTCGACAATATGGGCCAGTACAGCTTCGACGCGGACCGCGCGAGCACCCAGAATTGCGAGAACATGATCGGCGCGGCCCAGATCCCGATCGGCGTGATCGGCCCGGTGCGGGTGCGCGGTCAGTACGTGCATGACGAGGAGTTGCTGGTCCCCCTGGCGACCACCGAAGGCGCGCTCATCGCCTCCACCAACCGCGGCTGTCGCGCGCTGCGCGAGGCCGGCGGGGCGGTGGTTCGGGTCGAGAACGTGGGAATCACGAGAGCGCCGGTATTTCGCACCTCGGGCATCGTTCAGACCACGGAATTCCTCGAGTGGATCCAGGATCACGAGGCCGAGATTCGCACCCGCATCGAGGGCGGCAGCCGCTTCCTGAAGCTGTTCGACATCCGCAGCCAGGCCATGGGCACCACGGTCTTTCTGCGCTTCCGCTTCGACTCCGGCGACGCCATGGGCATGAATATGGCGACCATCGCCTGCGACCGGGTGATTCAGGAATTCATCGAGCCGGCGACGGGTGTCGAGTGCGTCTCTCTCTCGGGAAATTACTGCGTCGATAAGAAGCCTTCCCAGGTGAACTTCCAGGAGGGGCGCGGCAAGCGCGTCTTCGCCGAGGTCAACCTCGACAAACACGTGCTCGAGAAGGTTCTCAAAACCAACGCCCGGGCGCTTGTGGAGGTGCAGTACCGCAAGAACCTCCTCGGCTCGATCGCGGCGGGCTCGCTCGGCTACAACGCCCACTACGCCAACATTCTCGCGGCTTTCTTCCTCGCGACCGGCCAAGACCCGGCGCAGGTGGGCGAAGCGGCGGTGGGCGTCACGTGCATCGAGCAGCGTGGCCCTGAAGGCGTGGTGGCTTCCGTGTACTTGCCCGACTGCCCTCTGGCAGCCATCGGCGGCGGTACCGGCCTCGCCACCCAAAGTGAAGCCCTGGAGATCATCGGCGTCAAGGTGGACGAGGAGCGTCCCGGACACGCCGTGATGCGCCTGGCCGAGATCCTCGGCGCCGCGGTTTTGGCGGGCGAGCTCTCGCTGCTCTCGGCCCTCACCTCCAAGGACCTGGCCCGGGCCCACGAGCGCCTCGGGCGCAGCCAGCCCGCCAAGAGCTGATCGACTCGCCCCCGAAGATCGCTGGCCGCCGAGAGGACCTCTCGGCGTCGTTCATTTTGCGAGCAAAGGACCCGCGCAGGCGATGATCAAGGTGACCGCCCCGGGCAAGATCATCCTGATGGGCGAGCACGCCGCGGTTTACGGCGAACCCGCTTTGGTGGCCGCCATCGATCGCCGCGCGGCGGTCGCCGTCCGCGAGTGGCGGGAACCGGGTGAGACCCGGGGCCTGAGGCTGTCTCTGCCGGACCTCGGGATCGAGCAGGAGATGTCCTGGCGCAGCGTCCTCGCCTACGCGCTCAGGGCTCGCGACGCCTGGCGAGCCTGGCGCGAAGATCGCTCGAGGCCTTTTTCGCGGGTCCTGGGCGAGAGCCCGGCTCATCTGGCCCTCGCGGCGATCGGGGAGACCGTCGCCGCGGCGGGGGACTCGCCGGAAGATATCCCCGACGCTCACCTCACCGTGAGCTCCGAAATCCCGATTGGCTCGGGCTTCGGCAGCTCGGCGGCGGTCTCCGCCGCCTTGGTGGCGGCAGTGGCGGAGCTCCTGGGCGGCAGGCTCACAACCTCGGACTGCCGGCACATTGCCCTTGAGGCCGAACGGCGACAGCACGGGACGCCCTCCGGGGTCGACGGCGCCGCGGCCTTCGGCGGCGGCGTTTTGTGGGCGGAGCCAGGGGAGGAGGGCCTCTCGATTGCGCCCGTTCCCGCGTCGCACGCGATCCTCTCCAGAATCCGCGTCGCCCACTCCGGCAAGCCCGGGGAGTCTACGGGGGAGGTGGTGGCGGCGGTCCGCCGACTTCGCGAGGAGGATCCCGAGGGATTCGAGCGCGGCCTGCGCAAGGCTTCGGGCGCCACCAGGGCGTTTCGCGCGGCTCTTCTCTCTCGGACCTCCCGAGACGAGCACGAGGACGTGCTGAGGGCCTGGCGAGCCTTCGCCTCGTGGCTGGAATCGATCGGCGTCGTGCCCGAGCCCGCGAGAGGCTACATTCACGCAATCGAGGAGGCCGGGGGCGCGGCCAAGATCTCCGGTGCAGGGGGCCTTTTGGGGCCCGGAGCCGGCTCCTTCCTGGTGTACCATCCCGATCCGCTTCGGGCTGAAAACTGGATTGAGAAGCTAAAGGGTCTCGAGCCTCTCGAGCTGCGGCGGCTCGGCGGCCCGGGACTCCAGCGCGAAGACCGAGACTCTGAACCGAGAGGGCACCGCTCGCCATGAACGACTCCCCCCTGACCCCTAAAGCCACGGTCGTCTCGCCTTCCAACATCGCGTTCATCAAATATTGGGGCGCTCGCGATCTTGAGCGCGCCATTCCCGAAAACGCGTCGCTGTCCATGACCCTCGACCGGTGCTCGAGCCGCACCACGGTGGAGCACCTGCCCAACGGGTCCGACCGCGAGGGGAGCGGCCATGAAATCCGCTGGCGGGGAAGCTCCGGGTCGCTGGTCGCCGCGCCCCCGTCGTTCGCCGATCGAGTGGCAGCTCACCTCGACCGGCTGCGCGACTGGGCCGGCTGCGGCGGAGCCTTCAGGGTGGCCACGGAGAATAGCTTTCCCGCGGCCGCCGGCATCGCCTCGTCGGCCTCCGGCTTCTCGGCTTTGACTCTCGCGGTCCTCGAGTCGCTGGGTCGGCAGGAGTCGGACGAGGTCCGCAGCGAGCTCTCGAGGCTCTCGGGCTCGGGTTCGGCCAGCCGCTCGGTCCTGGGAGGCTACGTGGAGTGGCCGGCGTCCTCCAGCTCAGCCCCCAAAGGCTCGGCGGGCCCGGTCAGCTACGCCGCCCAGGTGGCGAGCGCCGAGCATTGGGACCTGCGGGACGTGATCACGATCGTCGAGAGCGGGCCCAAGGACGTGTCCTCCCTAGACGGGCACAAGCGCGCTCGCACCAGCCCCTATTTCGAGAAGCGGCTGCAGGATCTACCGGCGCGCCTCGACCTCGTGCGTCGCGCCATCGCGGCCCGCGACTTCGAGATTCTGGGCCCGGAGATCGAGCGCGAGGCGATCGACCTGCACATGATCGCCATGACCTCTCGGCCGGCGATTTTTTACTGGCAGCCTCCGACCCTGGCGGTCCTCGCAGCGGTGCGCGCTCTGCGCGCTGACGGGGTTGCCGCGTTCTCGACCCTCGACGCGGGCGCCAACGTGCACGTGATCTGCCGGCCGGAGGACGAGGCGCAGGTCGCCGATCGCCTGAGGGCGGTCCAGGGAGTCGAGAGGCTGATTCTCGACCGGGTCGGCCAGGGACCGCGCGTGGAGGCCGAGCATCTCTTCTAGGCCGCGTCCCGCGGGCTCGGGACCTCAAAACGAATCGACCCTGCCGAACCCGCGGCGCGCCGTTCTGGTCAAGCTCGGCGGCAGCCTCGTGACCGACAAGAAGGGCAGAGCGGCGGATCGACCGGAGGTGATTCGCCGAGTGGCCGGAGAGATCGCCGACGCGCTGCCGGAGATGAGCGAAGCGCTGATCCTCGGTCACGGCAGCGGCTCCTTCGGCCACGTTGCCGCGGCCGAGAACAGGCTGCGCGCCGGCGCGGGGCCTCGTCCCTCGCCCCTGGGCGCCGCGCGCGTCCAGCGGGCCGCGGCCGAGCTGCA
>JBCCLG010000610.1:0-3994 GCA_039027015.1 Acidobacteriota bacterium
AACGCTCATGGCACTCTCCTCAGGTGGCGGGAGGGGGTCAGCCAAAATCAGGGCAAATCGCCGCCTCCCCAAAATGCGGGTACGCTCAAATATACGCTTATGGATCGCTGTCGGAGTCTGGAACCGCCGAAGGCGAGTCGTCCTCCGGCTCGAGCAGCCGCCGGAAATCCTCGCTGCGGGCCAGGGCATCGCGGATTCCCAGGTCGATCAGAGGCTCCATATAGTCGGACTGAAACATCAGCAGGCTCAGGAAGTCGGGACTTTTCGGGTCGCCCGATCCGAGGCCTCGATGGAGGAAGCGGAAGCCTTTGGGCAGCCGGGCGGTCACGTTCTCGGTCATCTTGCCGAGGTCGGCGCTCGGGCGCACCACGTCGAAGTCGATCAGACGCATCTTTCCCCGGCGCTCGGGAGGCAGCCGGGCGACCAGCTCGTTGATGCGCTCCAGGCGCGCGATGTCTTGATCCACCAGGTCGAGGAAGATCGAGTTCATCAGGTGGCCACCGATCTGAGCCGGCGACGGGTAGCACTGGAAGACCGGCTGGCGGGCCTCGTCGAGGCTGCGCGGGTAGCGGGTGGAGATCACCAGCAGCCGATCCGCACCCAGGCGCAGAGCCGGCGAGAGCGGCGCCGCCATGCGGATCCCGCCGTCGCCGTACCAGCCATCGCGCAGCTGGACCGCGGGGAAGATCAGCGGCAGCGAAGACGACGCCATCACGTGATCGAGGGTCAGCCGAGTGCGGCGCGCCACCCGATTGGGCGCAGACCACGGCTCGAAGGCGCCCTCTTTGGCCTGCACCCACTGCACCGTCTGGCCGGTGCCGTAGTGCACCGCCGACAGCGCGATGGCGTCCAGGCGGCCGGCCTCGATATTGCGATCGATGCCGCCGATCTGCCCGCTTGGATCCTGCACGAAGCCGGCCAGGGTGCGCCGCAGAGGCGCGGTGTCGAGCAGGGCCCTCGCCTTGGGGCCGTGGCCGCCGAGGCCCAGCCGGGCCCCCCAGCGCAGAAAGTTGCCGGTCAGCCACGACCAGTCGCCGCGGATGACGTCGTCGATTTCGATCCCCCGCCAGATCTCCACCAGCCGGCGGCTCGTCTCGCCCAGGGGCTCGGGCCGCAGGGCGAGATAGACCGCGTTGATGGCGCCCGCCGAGACCCCGGTGAGGATCGGAAAGCGAAGGTCGGGGAAGGTCATCCCGAGGCCGCGCAGCACGCCAACCTGGTAGGCGCCACGGGCGCCGCCGCCGGTCAGCACCAGCGCGACACGCGGGCGCCGGTCGGCGCGCTCCGGAGTCATCCCTGCACGCCGCCTTCGGTCATGCCGCGGGGATCGAGCACCCGCTCCAGCTCCTCGGGCGCCAGAACCTCGCGCTCGAGGGCGATCTCGCGCACCGTACGGCCGGTCTTGAAGGCCTCCTTGGCGATCGAGGCGGCCTGGTCGTAGCCGATGATCGGAGCGAGCGAGGTGCACATGGCCAGGCTCTTCTCCACCATGGAGCGCACCTGCTCGACGTTGGCTTCGAGGCCCTCCACGCACTTCTCGGCCATCATGTCGCAGGTGTTGCCGAGAATCTCGATGGACTGCAGCAGGTTGAACGCGATCACCGGCATCATGACGTTGAGCTCGAAATTGCCCGACATGCCGCCGAGGGCGATGGTGGCGTCGTTGCCGATCACCTGCGCGGTGACCATCAGAGTGGCCTCGGGGATCACCGGGTTGACCTTGCCGGGCATGATCGAGCTGCCGGGCTGCAGGCTCGGCAGGGCGATCTCGCCGAGGCCGCAGCGCGGCCCGGAGCCCAGCCAGCGGATGTCGTTGGCGATCTTGGTCAGCGAGACGGCCAGGGTCTTGAGCGCGCCGGAGGACTCCACCGCGGCGTCCTTGGCGGCCAGGGCCTCGAATTTATTGGGCGCCGGGGTGAAGGGGTGGCCGGTTCTCTCGGCCATGCCGGCGATCACCCGATCGGCGAATCCCGGAGGTGCGTTGAGCCCCGTTCCCACGGCGGTGCCGCCCAGGGCCAGCTCGGCGAGCCGCGGCTTGACGTCTTCGAGCCGCGCCTGGGCGTTTCGGATCTGCTGGGCGTAGCCGGAGAACTCCTGGCCGAGGCGCACCGGCACGGCGTCCTGGAGGTGGGTGCGGCCGATCTTGACCACGTCGTCAAACGCCGCGGCGCGGCCCTCAAGAGCCACCGCCAAACGCTCCAGGGAGGGCTCTAAATCCTCCACTAGCGCGCCGTAGGCGGCCACGTGGATCGAGGTCGGACTGGTGTCGTTCGAGGCCTGGCCGGCGTTCACGTGGTCGTTGGGGTGGACCGGAGATTTGGAGCCGATCTCGCCGCCGAGGATTTCGATCGCCCGGTTGGCGAGCACCTCGTTGACGTTCATATTGGTGGAGGTGCCTGAGCCGGTCTGGAAGATATCGATCGGAAAATCGTCCGGGTAGCGGCCGTCGATGACCTCGTCTGCCGCCTGCACGATGGCGCCCGCCTGGGCTTCGGTGACGATCTCGAGCTGCTGATTGATTCTGGCCGCCTCGCGCTTGATCAGCGCGTGGGCGGCGATGAAGCGGTGCGGGAAGCGCTGCCCGCTGATCGGGAAATTGCGCACCGCGCGTTCGGTTTGGGCGCCGTAGTAGGCGCCCGCCGGCACCTCGATCTCGCCCAGACTGTCGGTCTCGACGCGGGTGGCGGGGTTCTTATCGGTTTGGCTCATGGGTGGAGGCTCTCCGTCTGCGGTTGATGAGTCTGGGGATATTATTCCTCAGCCATCGCTCACGAGCCCCGACGCTTACCATGACGCCGCCGACCTCACCCGCCCCGCGAAGAAGAACGTCGCCGTCGAGCCCGGGCGTCACCGGACTGCCCGGAGGCCTAAGCCCTCGCGGCTGGTGGGGCCTCACCGCGGCCCTCGTTCTGGCGGGTGGCCTGCTCTTCTGGCTGGCCAGAGAACCGCTCGGCGACTCTCTCGCGGCTCTGACGCCTCCGCTTGCTGACGACGGCGTCCGCGCGGCGGCGGGCGACGGCGGCGTTGCGGATCCGGGCGCCTTTCCGAACGCCGGGCAGCCCGAGACTCCGGGATCGGCGGCCGATCCCGCTCTCATCACCCGCGAACCCGAGGCGGCGACCTGGACCCTGGTCGACGTGAGCCAGGCGGTCAAGGTGGCCGGAGAAAACTGTGAGGCGCTGGTTCAGGAGGGCCTTTCCGAGCTTCCTGAGTTTCAGGACTTCGCCGCGGGTAGCGAGGGACCGCGGGTCCAGCGCGAGCGCGAGCGCTTCAACGCCTGGGGCCAGATTTGGCTCAATCGCGTGGCCCTGATCGGCAACGGGCTGCCCCCCGAGGAGGCGTGCGCGGTGCACGCCGCCATGGAGCCGGCGTGCCGCAGCCTGCGGGGGGTGCTTTGGACCCTCGAGTCGGTGGCCGGGGCCGACGATTTTAAGACCGCCGAGGAGCGGCTCTTTCTCGCCGAGGAGCGGCTGGATTTCTTTCTCAATCCTCCGATTCCGGAGGACGATCCAGAGGCCCTGGAGGATGAGGACCTGGACGGTTCTTCCAGCTAGAGGGGCCTTCTTGGTCGACTGGGCCCTGTAGGGACGGCCAGTGCTTTCTCGGCGCAGGGGCGCTGCGTGATCGGCCCTCCGCTGCGTCGCCCGGTACTCTCCTCTCGGCCCCCTCAGAACTCGCTCGCCAACCGACTGGATGCCGCAGCCCGCCAAGGGGGTGGGGCCGCCTCCACCCTGAGACCCTCGACTCTCGGCGAACCTTCCGCGGCGCATTCCGTCGTTCGCCCGAGTCCGCCTCCAGAGATGAGACCGCAGCGCTCATACAGGCTTCGGGGGCCGAGAGGAGAGTCCCCGGCTCCTTGTCGCTGCAGGCTCCGGTCGCTGCGGGCGGATCTCTCTCCTGCCCTCCGCCCGTTTAGTTTAGGCAGGAACACACCTCGACATCCCGCTCCGCGAGCCTCGGAGACGGCAGCGACCCCCGGAGCGTCGCTCCGGGG
>JBCCLG010000611.1:0-3989 GCA_039027015.1 Acidobacteriota bacterium
CCAGCACGGCGTCAAGGTCTGGCTGGTCAACACCGGCTGGACCGGCGGTCCCCACGGCGTAGGCTCGCGCATGAAGCTCCGGCTGACCCGCCGCCCAGGGCCGCGTGCACCATGCGGCGGGTCAGCCGGAGCTTCATGCGCGAGCCTACGCCGTGGGGACCGCCGGTCCAGCCGGTGTTGACCAGCCAGACCTTGACGCCGTGCTGGGCGATTTTCTCGCCCAGGAGACGAGCGTAAACGCCCGGATGCCGCGGCATGAAGGGCGCTCCGAAGCAGGTGGAAAACGTGGCGGTCGGCTCGGTGACCCCCCGCTCGGTACCGGCCACCTTGGCGGTGTAGCCGGAGAGGAAGTGATACATCGCCTGGGCCTCGGTCAGCCGGCTGATCGGCGGCAGAACCCCGAAGGCGTCGCAGGTGAGAAAAATAACGTGCTGCGGGTGGCCGGCGGTACCGCTCTCGTCAACGTTCGAGAGATGACTGAGCGGATAGCTAGCCCGGGTATTCTCGGTTTTGGCGTCCGAATCGAGGTCGAGGGCGCGGGTCTTCTCGTCGAAGACCACGTTCTCGAGGATCGTGCCGAAGCGGCGGGTGGTGCCGTAGATCTCGGGCTCGCCTTCGGGATCGAGGCGGATGATCTTGGCGTAGCAGCCGCCTTCGAAATTAAAGACGCCGCGCTCGGACCAGCCGTGCTCGTCGTCGCCGATCAGGGTGCGAGAGGGATCCGCCGAGAGGGTGGTTTTGCCGGTGCCCGACAGACCGAAGAAGAGGGCGACGCGCTGCTCGCCTTCGACCTCCGCGTAGTTGGCGCTGCAGTGCATGGCCATCACGCCCTTGGCGGGCAGCAGATAGTTCATCACCGCGAAGATGCTCTTCTTGATCTCGCCGGCATACTGGCTGCCGCCGATCAGGGCGATCTTCTGACCGAGATCGAGCAGGATGAAGGTCTCGCTGCGCGTTCCGTCCTGGGAGGGCTCGGCCTGCAGGCCGGGGACGTGGAAAACCGTGAAGTCGGGCTCGAATCCCTCGAGGGACGCTCCATCGCTCTCGCGAATGAACATATTGCGGGCAAAGAGATTCTGCCAGGCGTTCTCGTTGATCACCCGCACCTTGAGGCGGTGCTCGGCCGAAGCGCCGGCGTAGCCGTCGAAGACGAAGAGATCTCTGTTCTGGACGTAGGCTTTGGCCTTGCGCAGGAGGCCGTCGAAAACGTCTTGAGTGACCGGTTTATTGACCGAACCCCACCAGATATCGCCGGTGCTCGAAGGCTCATCCACCACGAAACGATCGTGAGGCGAGCGCCCCGTATGGCTTCCGGTGTCGGCCATCAAAGGCCCTTCAGGCGCCAGAACCGCCTCTCCTCTCTGGATCGCCGCCTCGTAGAGGCCGGCGACCGTGAGATTCCAGTGAACGGTGCCGGTATTTTTGAGGCCGTGGGTCTCGAGGCCGTGACGGCTGACAAAGGGTCCGATGTTTTTCATCGATGACTTCCTCGGAGGCTCATATGAGGTAAGGGCGAGGGTGCCCGCAGGATTAGACAAAAGGGGCCCCGTGGCCCGGAATCGGGATGAGGCGTGAGAGTCTACAACGAGGGTGACCCGGGCGCCCAGATCGCGCAGCGCGAGAGAGAATCGGCCTCTCAGGGCGACCAGCGAACGGTCAGCCAGCCGCGAACGTCGTCCTCGAAAGGCGGATCGAGCAGCACCGCCGCGCCCGCCTCGAGGCGCGCGCCGGGCAGCGCCAGGAGGGGCAGAGGGAGGCTCTCGAGGCGGTACGTGACCCCCAGGAGGCGCAGCCACTCCGGGCGCGCTTCACCCTCGTTCCACAGCCTGAAACGCTCGCCGAAAAAGCTGACGCCGCCGGCGAGGCCCGCGCCGATCTCGACCCGCTGGTGCTCCGCTCTTTCGCCGATCCTGATGCGGTCCGGAAGGGCCGGCGCGTAGAGCGCGGTGGCGGCCACCGAGCGGGGCGTCAGGGAGTCATCCACGCCGCCGAGGCGCCACAGATCGCCGACGAAGGTCGCGCTCTCGACCCGGCCGCGGCGCCACCCGAGGCCCAGACGCGCCCGCTCGGAGCCCCGCGGGGAGTAGCTCGCCGTCAACCCGGCCGAGAAGTCGCCGCGCTGCCAGCCGTCGCCCGCGCTCTCGCCGATGGCGACGCCTGCGCCCACCCGCTCGGAAAGACGAAAGGCGCCCCACGACTGCCGCCACCGGCTCGAGAAGCCGGCGAAAAGCCTGTGGGCCGAGAAGTCTTCGTCCGGGAGATCGCCGCCCCCGGTCTCTACCGCCTCCGCCAGTCCTCCGAGTCGCCAGCGCCAGCGCCAGAGGTCGCCGCCCCCGGAGTCCGCGAGCGCCAGCTCGAGACCCCGCCGCTCGATTTCGCCCGCCTCGGCTCTTTCGGCCCTGCTCATGGCAAAGACCCGGCCCTCGAGATCGAGGGTGAAACCGCGCCATACGCCGGCTACCGCCGCGCCGCGAACCCCGACCCCGCCCGCGGCCCCCAAAGCCACCAAATTCCAGCGGCCGATCAGATCTCCGTAGCGAGCGCCTGCCTCCAGCCGGCTGCCCAGGTCGGTCGCCGAGCCGCCGACGAGGGGCAGCCACTCCCCAGGGCCTGCACCGTAGGGCTCAGAAGGCGACAGCGCCGCCGCCTCGAGGGGCGCCGCCGCGGGCGCCGGCGGCGCGACCGCGGGCACCAGCTCGCGGCGGCGCTCAACGCTCCAGGTAGGACCCGGGACGAGCGGCGGCCCTACCGACCGGCGCGCCCTGACCCGGCGCAGATCGAAGCCGTCGCTCTCGAGGGAGAGAAAAAAGACCGTGCCGTCCGGCGACGGCTCGGGCGCCAGAGCAGCGCCGTGCGTGCGGGTCAGCCGGCGGGGCCCGCGGGAACGGGCGCCGGCGGCGAAGTCCGGGCGAATAGCGAAGAGGTCGATAAAGCCATCGAGTCCCAGGGAGAGCACGATCTCCTCGCCGCTCCGGCTCCAGGCAGGGTGGCTCGAGGAGCGCACCGGGCGGCCGTCGATCTCTATCGGCAGCAGCCTCTCGCCGCCGAGCGCCGGGTCGATCGGCCGCACCGCCGAACGCCAGCCGTCACCCTGCTGAACCAGATACAGCAGGCGCGCGCCGTCGGGCGAGACCCGAGGCTGATCGTAAACCCTCTCCGCGGAGGCCTCGCTGATCGGCGTGACCTCGCCGCTCGCCAAATCCACCCGCACCAGCTGGGAAGTCCCCCAGCGGTGGCGCAGCGCGACGGCCCACTCGCCGGACGGCGCCGGATCGCCGGAGCGCACGTCTGCTAGCCGCGTGACCCGCTCGAACCGGTCGCTCTCCGGCCACCAGCGGAAGAGATCCGCCCGCCGGTCTCCCCCGGGGTCGACGGAGAAGCGGTGGAAGAGGATCCACTCGCCGCGCGGGCCCCAGCGCGGGGCGAAGGGCGCTCGCCCGTGGCGGGTCTCGAGGGCGTGGAGGATCCGGCGCGGCGGGGTCTTCGGCCACCGAGAGGCGACGTCTTCGGGATCTCGGGCCAGCGTCTGAGCGCGCCCCTCCTCGAGCTTCACAGCCGCCTCAGGATCGTCCGCGGTCGACAGCACGAGGAGGCGCGACGGCTCGCCCCCGCGCCGCACGACGACCGCCAATCGCTCCCCCGAGGGGTCGAGGGCCGGGGCGCTCGGACGCCAGGAGAGGTCCTCAAAAAGCTCTCCCTGCTCGAGGCGGGGCTCGATCTCCTGCTCGAGGAGCATCGCCCGGAAGGTCAGCTCGGCGCAAAAGCGGTTGTAGAGACGCGCCGGGCTCTCCTCGAAAACGCCGATCCAGGCAGCCTCGAAGCCGCGGCTTTCGACCGCCGACATGCGCCGCCACAGGTGGCGCAGCGCGTCGTGACCGAAGTCCTCCTCCAGCCATTCGAGGAAGGCGGAGCCCACCAAATACGGCGTCGAACGCCCGAGATAGCGGCCGCCGGCGCCCGAAAGGGCGCCGTAGCTCGGCAGCGCCCCG
>JBCCLG010000612.1:0-3979 GCA_039027015.1 Acidobacteriota bacterium
CCGGCAGATCGCCGAGGCCCACGGCGGCACCCTCACCCTCGAGAACCGCGCTGCGGGCGAGGGTCGCGATGGAGAGGGTGCCGCCGTGGGCCTCGGCGATCTGCCGGCAAAGCACCAGCCCGATGCCCGATCCGCCGGGCTTGGTGGTGAAAAAAGGCACGAAGAGGTTTTGGGGGTTTAGAACGCCCGGGCCGCTATCGAGCACCTCGAGCAGCAGGGAGTCCTCGTCGAAGCGCCAGGTGACCGACACCTCCCCACGGGTTTCGCTCGCCGCCTCGACGGCGTTCTTCACCAGGTTGATCAGCAGCTGCTCGAGCTGGTCCGAATCGGCCTCGAGGGTCGCCGCGGGCCCGGCGATCAGGCGGACGCCCAGGCGGCGCTCGAAGCTCACGACCCGCCGCACCAGGGGCTCCACGGCCGTTGACCGCAGCCGCGGGGCGGGCAGGCGGGCGAGCTTCGAGTAGGCGAGAACGAAACGGTTCAGCGACTCGCAGCGTTCGGCGATCATCTCCAAACCGCGCTCCGCGTCGTCGCGCCAGCCTTCGTGGGGCCGGTCGCGCTTGAGCACGCTGCCGAGGGTCGAGGCGGTCGACTTGATGGGCGCCAGCGAATTGTTCAGCTCGTGGGTCAGCACCCGGATCAAACGCTGCCACGCCTGCCGCTCCTCGTCGCGCAGGGCCTTGGAGAGATCCGAGATGACCAGCAGCCAGGTGGGCCGCCCGTCTTCCCGAAACATGCTTCTCCGGCACTGCCAGCGCCCCGCTTGGCCCGGGAAGGTGCGCTCGAAGGTGTCGACGCCCTCGCGGTCGAGCAGCTCGTCGAGCCCGAGATCCGAGGCCTGGCGACCCAGCAGGCGCGCCGCGGGCTGCGCCATCAGGCGCTCCGCCGCCCGGTTCACCAGGCGCAGAGACCGCGCGTCGTCGAAGGTGAAGATCGCCACGTCGATCTCCTCGATCACCTGGTGCAGCAGCGTCGTGGCGTCCACCCGCCGAAAGCGCTGGCGGCGCAGCAGCTCGCCGAGCTGGTTGACCTCGATCATCACGTCCGACAGCGCGTCGTCGGTGCGCGGCTGCCGCGCGCGGATCGAATAGTCGCCCTCGCGCAGGGATTCGAGCAGATTGGCGATCGTCTGCAGCGGGATGATCGTGCGCTCGTGGACCGCCAAGGCGAAGCTCAGCCACAGCCCGACGATCAGCAGCGAGAGGGTCAGCTGCACCTTCGGGGTGTAGGCGCCGGTCCACAGGATGATCAGCGCGACCGACGATCCGGGCAGGCCGGCGCCCAGGGCGAGCAGCAGCAGTCGCCTTTCATGGGGGATCGGACGCCTCGTTTTCATGGGTCTGAGGGTCGCCTCGATGTGGGTGGGGTCACGCGAGCCACGGCCGATGATCCCCCGCCGCCTCGAGTGAGGGCAAGCCGTGGCGGCGCAAGCCGAGGTGCAGACCCGAAATCCACGGGGTGGACTTACGGGATATCCTGAGGTGGTGCGCGCAAATCCCCGGCAGCTGTCCCTGACGCTCGAAGACGAGGTTTCTCGGGAGCCCCTCCCCGAGAAATCCCGCGCCGGGCGCGCCGGATCCTGCTCAGCCGACGAGGCCGAGCCGCGAAATCACCGGGCCAGACCTAAGGAGCCGAAGCCCGAGCCCGAGCCGGCTGATGGCGACGTAGCCGACGGACGCGAGGCGCTCAGAAAGCGCCTCGAGAAGGCCTTTGACGCGCCGGTCGCTTCGCTCGTTCTGACCGAAAACCGCAGCCGCATCGCTTCGGCCAAGCGGCGGGGCCGCACCTGGGAGCTCAGGCTTCACCGCTGCTTTCTCGAGGCCGAGACGCCGGTTCTCGAGGCCATCGCCGCGTTCTTCAGCGAGCCGCCGGGCGCCACCAGGCGCCGGGCCCTCGGCGCGATGCGCGAGCACTTCGCGGCCCATCATGAGCCGGCCCCGGTGCGCCCACCCAAGCTTCAGCCGGTCGGCCGCGTGCACGATCTGGGGACCCTCCGCGACCGCATCGACCGCGAGTATTTCGAGGACGCCCTGCGCCCGAGCATCACCTGGGGCCGGGCCGGCGTGCCTCGTAGGCGGCGGCGCGGAGGCGGCTTCTCGATTCGCCTCGGGAGCTACGAGGCGAGCCAGCGACTGGTGCGCATCCACCCGGTGCTCGATCGACCCGAAGTGCCCCAATTCGTGGTCGCCGCGGTGGTCTATCACGAGATGCTGCACGCCGCCGTGCCGCCGGAGACCCGGGTGACCGTGCGGGGCGAGAAACGCCGCCGGGTTCACAACCCCGAGTTTCGAAGGCGCGAGAAGCTCTTCGAGCACCACCGGGCCGCCGAGGCCTGGCTCGAGGGCAATATCGAGCGGCTGGCCCGCTGGCGCTCCCGGCGGAGCTAGCGGCGGAGGAATCGGCCACGGATTTCGCGACGGCCGATGACAGATTTCCGGCAGATCCCGCGCTAGGGGAAGTGAACCCTCCCTGTCTGTAATCCGGAGATTTTTGATGTCAAGACCTACTCTCCTCTCGTTAGCCTCGCTGATGCTGCTCTGCTCGGGCGCCGCCCAGGCTCAATCGGTCGTCGCCAGCGGCGGCGAATTCCAAGTCAACACCTACACCGGCGGCAATCAGGGCTTCCCCGATGTCGCCACCGACGGCGACGGCACCTTCCTGCTGACCTGGGAAAGCTCACCCCAGGACGGCAGCGGCTTCGGCATCTTCGGCCAGCTGGTGACGGCCTCGGGCGTGCCGGTCGGCGTCGAGTTCCCTATCAACACCACCGTCGCACGCAATCAATTCGACCCCCGCGCGTCTTTCGGACCCAACGGCGGATTCGTGGTCGTGTGGGCCAGCGAGCAGGCCGGCAACACCTTTGACATCGCCGCCCAGCGCTACGACGCCCTGGGCGTCGCGGCGGGAGGTGAGTTTCAGGTCAACACCACCACCGCGGGCGACCAAAATTTCCCCGACGTGGCCACGGCCGACAACGGCAACGTGCTGATCGTGTGGGAAGGCAACGGCGACGACAACTCCTTCGGCGGCATCAACGCGCAGCTCTACAACGATCAGGGAACCGCGGTAGGCGGCGAGTTCCTGGTCAACTCGACGACCGCCGAGGAGCAGAACGGCGTGCGCGTGGCGAGCACCGGCGACGGTTTTCTCGTGGTGTGGGAAAGCCTCGGTATCGACGGGGACGGCGAGGCGGTGATGCTGCAGCGCCTCGACGCGGCCGGCCAGCCGGTGGGAGCCGAAACGCGGGTCAGCACCAGCATCTCGGACGACCAGGAAGACGCGGACGTCGCCGTCACCGCCAACGGCAACTACGCAGTGGTTTGGGAGAGCGACGGTCAGGACGGCAGCGACGAGACCGTGGTCGCCCAGGTCTTCGCGCCCAACGGCGCCCCGATCGGCGGCGAAATCGTGCTCAACACCACCATAGTCGGCCCGCAGGAAGATCCGATCGTCACCGGCCTGGGCGAGGACAGCTTCTTCGCCACCTGGTACGGGCCGGCCCCAGGCAGCGGCGACGAGGTTTGGGGGCGCCTGTTCGACTCCACGGGCTTTGCGGTGGGCGCCGAGCTGTTGATCAACACCAGCTCCTTGGACGACCAGGACCGAGTCTCCGTGGCCGGCGATTCGCGCGGCCGGGCGATCGCCGCCTGGCGCGACTTCGGCAAGCCCGACGGCGATGCCGCCGGGGCGGTGGGGCGCATCCTCGAGCTGGCGATCTTCGCCGACGACTTCGAGACCGGCACCACGGAGGCCTGGGCCCTGACCTCCCCCTGAGCGAGATCCGCGGCGGCCTCCCTCCAGGCAGGCTCTCGCCGCCCTCTCCTCGGCCTCGAAAACGAAGACGGGCCACGCCGCCGGGGGGTGAGCTGAGTCTGAGGTAGGGTCGGCAGACCCCCGGCGAAAGCGCGCGGGGTCTGCCGATATTTGGCCGCCCCCCCCGCAGCCCTCCACCCCCCAACCGGCACCCACGCCGCAGCCG
>JBCCLG010000613.1:0-3977 GCA_039027015.1 Acidobacteriota bacterium
CAGCTGGCCGAGGAGGCCGAGGACCGCGGTCTGTGGACCGCGGCCTTCGGCTCGGGAGAAACCCTGGGCGTCGCCATCGACGCCCTGGCCGGCGACTGGCCCCTGGCCACCGAACGGCTGTGCGAGATGCTGCTCGAGCCCGCCTTCCCGGAGGATCGGCTGGAGTGGATGCGTCGCCGCTCGGTGGCCGAGCTGGAGGCGGCGCTCGATCAGCCCGACGTCAAAACCGGCATCGCCTTCGCCGAGCAGCTCTACTCGCCCCACCCCTACGGCCGGCCGCTGCAGGGCGATCGCGACTCCCTCACCGCCCTCACCCGGGAGGACTGCGAGCGCTACCACCGCCGCTGCCTGGCCCACGGCGGCTGCCTGGCGGTGGTCGGGGCGATCGATCCCGAGCGGGTGATGGAGCGCCTCGAGCGGCTGCTCACCGGCCTGCCCGCGGCCCGCCCGCCCGGCTCCACTCCGCCGGCCCCCGCAGGCCTCGGCGGCAGGCGCGAGGTGCAGGCCGGCGAGGCCGACCAGGCGCACCTCTTCGTGGGCCACACGACCGCGGCGCGCACCAGCCCAGACCTGCCGGCCCTCGAGCTTCTGGGCGTGATTCTGGGCGCCGGCGGCCTGGCCGGTCGGCTGCCGACCCGGCTGCGCGAGCGCGAGGGCCTGGCCTACCAGGTCGACGTCGCCACCGCGGCCGGGGCCGGCCTGGACGCCGGCCGGCGGACGGTCTACCTCGGCACCTCGCCGCGCCAGGTGGAGCACGCCGAGGCGGTGATTCGCGAAGAGCTGGCCCGCCTGGTGGAGCTCGGCGCGAGCGCCTCCGAGCTCGAGGAGGCGCGGGGATTCCTCCTCGGCCGCGAGCCCTTCCGCCGCGAGACCCTGCGCCAGCGTGCCGACCTGATCGCCGAGTCGGAGCTCTACGGCCTCGGGGTCGATCGCGACGGCTGGTGGCCGCGCCGGCTGCGCGCCGTCGATCTCAAAACCCTGAACGCCGCGGCCCGGCGCTGGATTCGCCCCGAGGCCCTCAGGGTCACCGTCGGGCTGCCCAGGCCCTCCGAGTAGACCCTCTGACTAGGGCGCACCGAAGATCTGGCCCTCGAGGTCGATGTCGTAGGCCACCCGCACGGTGGGGTGCGAGCCCTGCACCAGCGGCTGCTCGAAGGTCAGCCGGTCGCCCGGGGTCGGCAGGCTCTCGCTGAACTCGGGCTGGGGCACGCCCTCCGCGGGCGCCAGGCTGCCGCCCGCCCAGCGGTATTCGAAGACCGCCGGCAGGTGAAGGCGCGCGTAGAAATGATCCACCGGCCACGACGCCGCCGGCAGGGCGATCCGCATCTCGCCCGAGAGGTGATATTCCTCGCGCTGCGGCCTCAGGCTGAGCTCGATGCGGCCGCGCCGGTCTCCCGCCCGCTCCGGCGAGGCGACCACGGTCAGCTCGCGGCCCTCCAGCTCGAAGGGCACCTTGCGGCCGTTGACGAAGACCTTGGCGAGGCGCGCTCCCTCCGGCAGCGTGAGCGTGAGCTCCCGACTGCCCTCGAAGAGGAGGTCGTAGCGCAGCCGGTGGTGAATCTCTCCCTCGAGGGTGGAGACCGTCGAGAGATGGGCGGCGGTGATCACCGGCTCCAGGGGCGGCCGCTCGGCGACGGTGGCGGCGCTCGGCGTGCGCCCCTCAACGCGCCGCCAGCTCACCCGATAGGCCCCGTTCTCGGGCACGAGGTGGTACCTCTCGCCCTGGCGGCGGAGGCCGCCCGACTCCAGGCGAAAGAGAGCCTCGTCCAGCTCGAGGGTCAGCCGGTGCAGGGTGGCGCCGGCGGTGCGCACGGTGGCGGTGAGCGCCGAGCCGGGCGCGCCGCCCGCCTCGGCGCGCTCGAGGAACGGAATCTCGAAACGCAGCTGCCGGGCGCCGCCTTCGGGCCGCTTGGCCAGCGCCACCAGCTCGCCGTTCTCGAGAACCAGGGCGACCGGCAGGCTCTCGGGCAGATCGCCGAGCACGGTGCGGGGGCCCAGCCGCAGAAGGGGCAGGCGCACCCAGCGCTCCTCGGCGAGCACGGTGAGCTGAACGCTGGCCGTGATCTCGAGGGCCTCATCGAGCACCCGGCCGCGCAGGTCGAGCCGGTCGACCACGGCGTCCACCGGCGGCTGAGCCTCAGGATCACGATCCAGCGAGTCGCGGGCCGCGTCCAGCTCGCGATAGAGGCGCAGGACCTCGTCGAGGGGCAGCGACGCCTCGGCCGCCGCGGGCGCCGCCTGGGCGCTGGCCGTCTGCGGCGTCAGCAGGAGGAGAAGGGCGAAGAAGGCCGCGGCGAGAAGGGCCAGGCCGAGCAGCCCGGCAAAGCCGACGGTCGCGGGATCGGCGCGAATCAAGCCCTGCCGGCGCGGGAGGCGCTCCTCGGGGGCCCGCGAGAGTTTCAGTCGAAGGGCGTTCGGGCGGACGGCGGCGGTCTCAGGCATGGCTGTTCTCCGTGGAGGGGGAGGAGGTCAAGGGGGGCGCGGGAGGGTCGAGGAGACGGTCCACCGCCTCGGCGATCTCGGGCCGGGTCGCGCGATTCATCAGCACCGCCAGCAGCACCAGAATCTCCAGGGTGTAGATCAACCCGGTGTAGCCGCGCAGCACCACCGCCAGAGTCGGAATCACCAGGCTGGCCGCGAGCAGCGCCGCCACCCAGGGCGCGGCTCGGCGCTCGGTGAGCGCGACGAGAAAGCGGGTCAGCAGCGCGCCCACCAGGGCCGCCGAGAGCAGCCAGGCCGCGTAGAAGTGCACCAGCGCGGCGAGGTAGGGCAGCAGCACGTAGAAGAAGGCCCAGCCGGCGGCCAGCAGGTACATTTGAAAGAACCTGGGCTTTACCGAGAAGCGCTCGAAGAGCGCGATGAGCGAAGCGAAGAAGAGCAGGAAAGCGGCCAGACCGTGGCGCAGCATCTGCAGCAGCACCGCGTCCCAGGCCTCCTCCGCGGGCAGGATCGCCCCGACGCTCACCCCCGATTCCAGGGAGTCGTAGCGCCAGGTCAAAACGGTCTCCTCCGCGCTCTCCGCCACCTCCGCCGCCGGCAGCACCCCGGCGGCGTAGTCGAAGCCGCGGTCGCCGGCGATCGCCAGCTCGAAGGAAAAGTCGCGCACCGGCAGCGCCGGGTCGAGGCGATAGACGAAGCTGTCGAGCCCGCGACCCCGAAAGGCGATGTCGATCTCGATCTCTTCGCCTTCCTGCAGGCGGCCGGTCCAGCGCAGCCGATCGCGACCGTCCGCGAGCTCGACCGGCTGGGCCTCGCCGCCCACCTCGAAGCGCAGGTCCGAGAGCAGCACCTGGTCGCGGATCATCGAGAGCGGAAAAACAAAGACCAGGTCGAGGGTTTTGCCGCGGTCGTTGCGCAGCCGATACGCGCCGTCGAAGCGGAAATCAAAGCCCGAGAAGTAAACCAGGCCCCGCTTGCGGTAGTTCATGGCCGCGTCGACCCGAACCTTCTGGCCGGCCAGCGGCAGCGACTCCAGCCGGTTGAACACCGTGCCGCTCTCGACGTAGCGCACCGAGGGCACGGGCTGCTCGATGGGCGTGCCCCAGCGCTGGGTGACCTCTTGATAGAGCTCGCTGGTGGCAAAATTCTGGCGATCCGCCAGGCGTACCGCCATCACCGCCAGCACCGTCAGCACGATCGCGAAGCTGCCGAAGAAGTGATAGCGCAGCGGCAGCCGGAGAATGGAAAGGAAAGAATTCGTCATCATGGGCGGGTCTCCGTTCGGTTGACGGAAACCAGCCTAGAAATCCTCGGTGCCCTTTTGGTGCCAAGGGGCGGGCCCGGGTGAGGCCTCCCGAGGCCGGATCAGGCCATCATGTGGCCGAGATGGGGCCGGAGCCTCAGAAGCGGCCGGACGCGGCCAGGTTCCCGAGGCCGCTTTGGCGCCCGAGGGCCGGCGCCTCAACAGCCGAAGCCTCAACAGCCGAAGCCGCAGCTTCAGGGGTCGCCGCCTCTACAGCCGCCGCCTCCACGGCCGG
>JBCCLG010000614.1:0-3976 GCA_039027015.1 Acidobacteriota bacterium
GCCTCCATGCCGCCGAAGAGAATCGGCAGACCCAGAATGGCGAAGAGCGGCACGGTCTGGCCCGCCTTGATGTGCACCCGGTGCATCATGATTCCCCAGCGGCCGCCGGAGACGTGGGTGAGGAGGCAGATCATGAAGAGGCCCAGGGCGACGCCCAGCCAGTAGATCCAGCCCATCAAGTAGGAGAGATAAAAGACTTCGGGCCCGAAGGCGAAATAGCCCGCCACGGTTGCGACCGAGCCGACCACGCCGACCACGAGAGCTTTGCGGCGCGTACCGTCCAAATCTTCGGCGGGCCGAAGAAGAACGTCGTCCATGGTGAGGGTCGTTGACTGGCTCATCTTTCTCGTCGTCTCGTTCGCTGGCTGTGGACTCGCTGGGGTCCGGGGCTCTCTCGTGAATTCTTTGGGACGGGCGCGCCGCTTCAGGGGGCCGCGATGCCGGGCCCGGCACCGGTCGCTTCGGGGCCTTCCAGGGTCGCCATGGCCTGCTGGAAGTTGAGCTGTACCGAGGCCGGGAGGTCCTCGAGTCGGCTTCCCTGACTAACCTGGATGACGCGGATATAGGCCGAGATCGCCCAGCGATCTTCCGCCGGCACCTGTTCCTTATACGACGGCATGATGCCGAAACCGTTCGAGGCCACGTCGTAGAAATAGCCGAGGGGCTTGGCCTGCAGGCGATCTTCGTAAAGGGGCTGAGGCTGTTTGAAGCCGCGCTGCACGATCATGCCGCGGCCGGATCCGGAGGAGTCGTGGCACACGCTGCAGTAAATCTCGTAGCGGTCGCGGCCGCGCTCGAGCAGGCTGCGGTTCCACTCGAACCGGGCCGGCAGATCGCCGACGTAGACGCCGGCGTCGTCGCGGCCAAACCAGAAGTGCGTGTCGTCCTTGAGCAGACCCCGGGCCACGGTTCCGGCCGGCAGAGGACGGTTGGCGGCGCCATCCTCGAAAAAGTCGCTCGCCTCGAAGGGCTCGAGGTAAGGCGAGTCCTGCATATCCTGGCGGCATCCGCCGAGAAACGCGGTCAGCAGCGCGATGACCCAAAGGGGCGACGCGAAGCGCCGATCACCAGTCGACATCGTTGACCTCCACAGGCCCTAAGCCGTTGAGGAATTTTCGGGTGTCGTCCTCGTCGAAGTTCACGTCCGTGGACTCGATCACAAGGAAAAAGCGGTCGTCGGTGGCGCGCACGAACGAAGGCACGTTGAATACGGGGTGATACGGCTGCGGCAGGCGGTTTAGGGCGAACATCCCGAAAACCGCCGAAAAGGCGCCCAGCAGAATGGTCAGCTCGAAGGCCACCGGAATGAAGGCCGGCCACGAGGCATAGGCGCGGCCGCCGATATTGAACGGATAGCCGCTGTAGCCGATGGCCGCGTAGGTGAGATCCTGAAACTCTTTGCCGAAGCCGCCCATGGCCCAGATCTGAAAGAGCATGCCGAAGGTGCAGCCCGTGATGCCGCCGACCAGAACCAGCCTGGAAACCAGGGATTTCTTATGGTTCGAGACCTCGTGGCAGATGTCTTCCACGGGGTAGGGCATATAGGCGTCCAGATCGTCATACCCCTCTTCCTTCGACGCCTTGACCGCGTCGTAGAGCTCCTGAGGCGTCAGGAATTCGGCCATCAGGCCGTAGATCCGGGGTTTATCGAGGGTCTTGATTGCCATAGTTCTCGACTCCTGCACCTGGAGGCTAGTGGTGCGCGGCTCCTTTGACCTTGGCCTCAGGCAGAAGAATCTTGATTTCAGACATCGGGATGATCGGCACGAAGCGGATGAAAAGGAACATCAGGCTGAGGAAGAGCCCCATGGTGCCGATGTAGAGCGACCAGTCCCAAATGGTGCCGGCGTAGCGGTCCCAGCTCGAGGGCAGGAAGTCTCGGTGCAGCGACATGACCACGATGACGAAGCGCTCGAGCCACATGCCGATGCTGATGATGAAGGAGATCGCCCACAGCGCCTTGATGTTCTGACGCACGCTCTTGAACCAAAGCGGCTGAACGGCCAGGAAGTTGCAGAAAACCAGGGCTAACCAGGCCCAGTTATAGGGGCCAAAGGGTCGGTTGTCGGCGATGGCGTACTGCTCATAAGGGTTGCCGCTGTAGTACGCGAAGATGAACTCGCAGAGATAGCCGTAGCAGACGATCAGCCCCGTAACCAGCGTCACCTTGGCCATGTTCTGCAGGTGGCGCATGGTGATCATGTCGTGCAGGCCATAGATATGGCGGATGGGGATGAAGATCAGCATCACCATGGAGAAGCCCGCAAACACGGCGCCGGCGACGAAATACGGCGGGAAGATCGTCGTGTGCCAACCCGGAAGCTGAGAGACCGCGAAGTCGAAGCTGATCACCGAGTGCACCGAGAGCACGAGGGGGGTCGAGAGGCCGGCCAGCAGCAGGTAGGCCATCTCGTAGTTGTGCCAGTGCTTGGCGGAGCCGCGCCAGCCCAAACACGCCACGGCTAGCACGGTCTTCACGGCTTTGTTCTGCACCTTGTCGCGCATGGTGGCGATATCGGGCACCAGGCCGACAAACCAGAAGAGCAGCGAAACCGTGCCGTAAGTGCTGATCGCGAAGACGTCCCACATCAGGGGGCTGCGGAAGTTGGGCCACAGCATCATGGTGTTGGGGTACGGCAGCAGCCAGTAGATAGCCAACCACGGGCGGCCGGTGTGGAGCACCGGAAACATCACTGCGCAGGCCACGGCGAAAAGCGTCATCGCTTCGGCGAAGCGGTTGATCGAGTTGCGCCAGTCCTGGTTGAGCAGCAGCAGAATGGCCGAAATCAGGGTGCCGGCGTGTCCGATGCCGATCCACCACACCAGGTTGATGATGGCGAAGCCCCACGCGACGGGCACGTTCAGGCCCCAGATGCCGGTGCCCTTGAAAACCAGGTAGGTCACCGAGATCAGCAGCACGCCGAGCAGCGAGAAGGCGAGGCCGAAGACCCCGAACATCCACAGCGGAGTCTTGCCGAAGGGAACGGCGCTGATTTTCTTGGTGACGGACTGCGCGGTGTGGCCGCGCGAGAGAATTTCTTTGTCACCCGGCTCGAAGATAATCGGATCGGCCGCCACAGCTCCTGGGCTCGTCTCCGGTGTTGACATCTTCTGTCCTTCCTATTCCTGGGTGGGTCGCGTGCTGAGTTTTAAAGCGTGTCGATTTTGTGGATACGGTCGCCGGGCGCGCTGCTCTCAATGGCCGATGGCGGCAGCGCTCTCCGTGCCGCGGGACGACGTGGACGCGTGGCCCGCGGCGTGGCCGTGATCGGGGGACGCGTGGCCGTCGCCCTTGCCGCCGTGATCGTCCTTGCCGCCGTGACCGCCCTTGCCATGTCCCTTGCCGTGATCGTCACCGTGGCCTTTGCCGTGGCCGTGGCCACCGTGATCTCCGTGATGCGCCCGCTCGGCGACCATCGGCCGATCCGGGTGCACCCGATTCCACAGGGCGGGATTGGGGTTGGTGAGGCGGGCCATGTAGGTGGTGCGGGGCCGGGTGCCCAGCTCCTCGAGCAGACCGTAGTCGAGCAGCGAACGCTTGGCCTTGGAGACGGCCGAGTTCTCGTCGTTGAGGTCGCCGAAGACGATGGCGTCCGACGGGCAGGACTGCTGGCACGCCGAGATGAGGTCCTTCTCGGTGATCCGGCGGCGGTTGCTGTGGGCCTCGATTCGCGCCTGGTTGATGCGCTGCACGCAGTAGGTGCACTTCTCCATCACGCCGCGGCTGCGCACCGTTACGTTGGGGTTGCGGCCGAGCTTGAGCTGGGGGGTATCAAAGTCCTGGTAGAGCAGGAAGTTGAAGCGCCGCACCTTATAGGGGCAGTTGTTGGAGCAATAGCGGGTGCCCACGCAGCGGTTGTAGACCATGTCGTTGAGGCCCTCGTGCCGTACTCTGTGTTACAGATCGATCTCATCATGATGAAGAATATCACGGGAATGGAGAGTGCAGACGTCAACGCCATCCACACAAAGTTGA
>JBCCLG010000615.1:0-3964 GCA_039027015.1 Acidobacteriota bacterium
GCCGCCATCACGGACTTTCTCGACGGCTATATCGCCCGCCGGTGGAATTTGGTGACCAAGCTCGGCAAGCTCCTCGATCCCGCGGCCGACAAGATTCTCACCTCGGCGGCGCTCATCTCCCTGGTGGAGCTCGATCGGGCGGCGGCGTGGATCGTGGTGGTGATCATCGCCCGGGAGTTCGCCATCTCGACCCTGCGCAGCGTCGCGGCGTCCGAGAAAACGGTGATCGCCGCCTCGTGGTCGGGCAAAGTCAAAACGGTCTCGCAGGTGGTCGCCATCTCGCTGCTCATCTTCTACGACCAGCTCGGCCCCCTGCAGCCCCTGGGTCCTCTCTCCCTCTACGTGGCGCTGGCCCTCTCGGTGTACTCGGGGCTCGAGTACGGCTTTCGCTACGCCCAGCTGATGCGCGCCGCCGCCGAGTGAGCGCCGGCTAATGTCGCGGCGAGCCCTGGCCGGTTTCCTCGGGCTGTGGGTGGCCCTCTCCCTGGCCCTCGAGCCGCCCCTTTTTGAGACCGCCGAACGCATCGTTCGGGGACCTTCAGCCGCAAGCCAGCTCGACCTCTTCATGGAGCGCGCGGCCGCTGACCTGCCGGCGGACTCCGAGGTGGCCCTGTGGTGGCCCGACCGCAGCGCGGCGGGCCTCGAGTCGCTCGCCCACTGGTGGGCCGAGTCGAGCTATCGCTTTGCGCCGCGCCGCGTCTACCCGCTTCTGACCCCCCGTGAGGCGCGCGAGGTCGAGCCGCTGGCGGCGACCCTGCGCCCCTTCTTGGCCGGTCGAGGCGCGGCGATCCAAGAGGGCGAGGTCGAGGTCCAGGTGGTGATCCTCGCCTGGCAGGCGGGCTGCGAGATTCCCCAATTCCCGAGCCTCCAGCCCGTCCATGAGGCGCCGAGGGGCTGCGTGCTGATCCCCGCTCGGGGGCGGGAGAGCTCGCGATGATCGGCGTGGCGGCGGTGGCCCTCGCGGCCGGGGTCTGCGGGCACGCGCTGGTGAGCCGGTGGGGGCCCGGCGGCCCGCTCCCGGAGCGCCTGGCGTGGGCTTGGGTGGCGGGGCAAGGGACGCTCTCCCTCTCCGCGGCGCTCGTTCTCGCGCTCGGCGGTCCCCTCGAGCTGGCTCTCCTGCCTCCGGCTCTCGCGGCGGCGACGGCCTGGAGAGCGGGGGCGAGCCGGGCCCGCAGCGGGGCCTTGGCCCCGGGCGCAGCGGTCTCGGGCGTCGGCGCCGCGGCGAGCGTCGCGGCCTTCACCTCGGCCTGGCTGACCCCCGGTCTCGGCTGGGACGGTCTGGCGATTTGGGGTCTCAAGGCCAAAACCCTCGCCGACACCGGGACCCTCTCCCTGGCGGCGATGCAGCACCCCTCGGCCCTTCCGAGCCACCCGGAATACCCGCTGCACGTGCCGCTCCTGGGCGGGCTGGCCGGACGCCTCGATGCTGGCGGCTTCGACGAGCGGACGCTGCCTCTTTTGGCGGCCCTGGACTTTGCGGCCATCGCCTGGATCCTCCTTCTCGCCCTCGCGCGTCGGCTGCCCGGGGTCTGGGCGGGCGCCTGCGCCGCCGGCGGCCTGCTGGTGCCCCTGGCGTGGAGCGAGCTGGCGGAAGGCAAGGCCGACCTCAGCGTCGCGCTGTGCCTGCTGGCGGCGGTGGTGGCGTTTGGCCGCTGGCTCGAGAGCGAGGGCGCCGAGTCCGAGGGCTGGCTGGCCCTCGGCGCGATAGCCGCCGGCCTGGCAGCGTGGAGCAAGCAGGAGGGGCTGGTGTGGTGCGCCCTGCTGTGGGCGCTGGTGCTCGCGCTCACCCCCGCCGGTCGGCGGCGCATCGCCCTGCGCGCGGCCTGGCTCAGCGCAGCGTGGGCGCTGCCCTGGCACGTCGTGCGCCTGCTCGTGGGCCTGGGCACCGAGCCCTTCGCGCTCGGCGCCGGCGCACCGGCGCGCCTGCCCGCTATCGCAGGGGCCCTCGTCCGCGAGGCGATCGGCCTCGAGACCTGGAGCCTGCTGTGGGCGCTGGCGGCGGCCGCCCTAGCCCTGCTCCTGAGCACCGCGCCGCGCCGCCGGTCGGATCTTCTGGCGGCCTCTTCTCTGGCCGGCGGCATCCTCGCCGTCGCCGGTTTTTTCGTCGCCTCTCCCCACGATCTCGAGTGGCATCTCGGGACCGCCCTGTCTCGGCTTCTGCTGCAGTGGTGGCCGGTGGCTTCGCTGGTCATCGGGGCGGCACTCTCCCTCCGCCTCGCCGAGAAGGGAGAGGATTCGGGCTAACATTTCGCTATGCGTTCCGACCACCAGATCCATAGCCCCGCGCCCCTCACCCGCCGCCCGCGCCTCCATGGGCGGCTTCTCTCACTCCTGCTGCCGATCGCCCTCGGGGTGTGCGCGTGCTCGGGCGACGCCGAATCGCCGCCGCCGACCCCGTCCGCGGCCTCCGAAACCTCCGGCGCGGACGACGGCGCCGCCGCCGAGCCCTCCTCGCCCTCCCCCGACGAGGCCGCCGGCTTGCTCTTCACCGACGTGACCGCTCGATGGGGCGTCGACTTCGTGCACGACGCCGGCGAGGGCGGCGAGCTGCTCTTCCCGGAGATGATGGGCGGCGGCGTGGCGGTGCTCGACGCCGACGCCGACGGCGACCTCGATCTCTACTTCGTCAACGGCGCCGCGGAGCTGGGTAGCGGCTCGGCGGGCGGGCCCACCAACCGCCTCTATCTGCAGGGGGAAGACGGCATCTTCGTGGACTCCACCGCAGGCTCCGGCCTGGGCGATCCCGGCTACGGCACCGGCGTGGCCGTGGGAGACATCAACAACGACGGTCATGAGGACGTCTTCGTGGCCAATATCGGCGGCGACAAACTCTTCATCGGTCGCGGTGACGGCACCTTCGAAGACGTCACCGCCGCGGCCGGGCTGCGCGACTCCGGCGACCCGAATCGGGAGTGGACCAGCTCGGCGGCGTTCTGCGATCTGGACCGCGACGGCTTTCTCGACCTCTACATCGCGGGCTACGTGATCTTCGACCCCTCGGTGTCGTGCACCGACAAGGCCGGGCGGCCCGAGTATTGCGGCCCGGATAGCTTCGAGGACCGCGTCGACGTTTTGCTGCGCAATCGCGGTGACGGTACTTTCGAAGACGTCACCGAGCGTGCGGGCCTCGGCGTGGTGACCGGCGCCGGCCTGGGGGTGGTGTGCGAGGATTTTGACGAGGACGGCTGGGTCGACGTCTACGTGGCCAACGACGGCGATCCCAATCAGCTGTGGATCAACCAGAAAGACGGAACCTTTCTGGACGACGCGCTGATCATGGGCACCAGCGTCAACGCCTCGGGTCTTTACGAGGCGGGCATGGGGGTGGTCGCCGCCGACTTCGACAACGATCTCGACTTCGATCTCTTCATCACCCACCTGCGGGACGAGACCAACACCTTTTACCGCAACCTCGGCCCCGGGGTGGGCTTTGAGGATCAGAGCACCCGCGCCGGTCTGGCGGTGGCCTCCACCCCCTACACCGGCTTCGGCACCGCGCCCTTTGACGCCGATCTCGACGGCGACCTCGACCTGGTGGTCGTCAATGGCCGGGTGACTCGGGGAGAGCCCCTCACCGACCATTTGGCCGCCGCCTGGAACCCGTACGCCGAGCCCAACCTGGTGTACTGGAACGACGGCTCGGGCTTCTCGCTGGCCGGCGGCGAGGCATCGGCGCTCACCGCGCCGATCGAGGTCAGCCGCTCGCTGGCCACGGGCGATCTCGACGGCGACGGCGATCTCGACCTGGTGATCGGCAACATCGAGAGCGCCGTGCAGATCTATCGCGGCGAGGCCGGGGGACATTGGCTGACGGTCGACGCCGTGGACCCGCGCCTCGGGGGGCGCCGCGCCCTGGGGGCGCGCGTCACCCTCACGGGGGCCCAAGAGGGTCCCGCAGCTTCTCCCGGCACCCAGGTGCGCACGATTCAGGGCGCCATGAGCTATCTGGCGAGCAGCGATCCGC
>JBCCLG010000616.1:0-3961 GCA_039027015.1 Acidobacteriota bacterium
CAGGCGTTCATGGGCACTCCTCGGGGGTCGCCTCAACAACGCCCGAAGGGCCCGCTTCTTACCCGGGGGGTTTTTCTGCGCCGGCCGGCCGGCGCGTTAGGCGATCTCGCGGGGCCAGGTCGCGGTAAAGCTGGCGCCGTGGCCCGGGCCGGCGCTGCGGGCCGAGAGCACCCCGCCCTCAACCTCCATGAAGCGCCTCGCCAAATAGAGGCCCAGCCCGGTGCCGGTGCGCGTGCGGCGCAGCTCGTTGCCCACGCGGTAAAACTTCTCGAAGAGCTGCTTGGCCTCTTGAGGCGGAAAGCCCACTCCGGTATCGCTCACGTGCAGGTTGATGCCGCCCGACGTTTCCACCGCCGCGACCGAAATCGAACCGCCCCCGGGCTCGGTGGCCTTGAGAGCGTTGTCGAAAAGGTTTCGCAGCACGGTGCGGGCGCCGATCGGGTCGGCCTCGATGCACAGACCCTCGGGCACGTCGATCGAGAATTCGATGCCGGCGCCCTGAGCCCGCAGGCGGTACTCCCCGAGCGTCTCCTGCACCAAAGACGCGAGGTCCAGCTCGCATCGCTCGAGCTCCATCTTGCGCTGGTCGAGGCGCTCGGTGGTCAATACCTTCGAGACCGTGGACGAGAGGCGGTCCAGGTCGACCAGCATGCGGCCGATCAGGCGCTTGCGGTAGGCCGCGTCGCTGTCGCGCATCTCGAGGGTTTCGGCCGCCAGCTGCAGGCTGGCGAGCGGCGACTTGAGCTCGTGGGTGACCGCGGCGAGAAAATTCGTTTGCCAGCGCCTCAGCTGGGCGTCGCGGCCCACGGCGCGCACGATGATCCACATACCGGTGAACAGCACGCCAAGAAAAAACAGACCCTCCCAGGCGTATTGGGAGAGGTGGGAGCGCTTGTCTTCGGCTAGGTGGTGCAGGGCGGTGGAGGAGACCTTGACCTCGTCCAGGCTGACGTCGAGGTGAGGGAAGAGCTCCTCGATCGATTCGACCCTCGCGCCGCGGTCGAGAAGCGCCACGGCGGCGTGCACGTCGGCCTCGTAGAGATCCCGCCATTTGTCGTGCACCTGCTGAGCGAAGAGCGATTGGTCGAGAAGCCACCAGAGAACCTGGCCGGCAGAGATTGCCAGCACCACCAGGAAGACCAGCTGAGAACGCCGAACGTTCTTGTCATTCATCATGCGGAGAGTCACCAGGGGGGGTGGGTGCGGATAGCTCGGTAGGCCGGACGGGATCCCGATCAGTGAACGGTGGTCACGGGGCTGAGTTGAGGAGCGTTGACGGAGCTCGATTCCTTGGCCAGGCCGGTACTCGCGACCCACCGAACACCCTCCTGCAGCAGCGCCGCGACGCCCTGCAGCTCCTCGCGAGCCAGGCAGAGCATGAGCGAGGAGTCATCGCGGACCTTGATGTGGAGCTTGCCCCGGTCGGCGTTCTTCTCTTCCCAGCTCAGGTTCTCGAACCACTGGGCGAAGGCAAAGAAATCGGCCTCTTCGAAGACCAGATAGCAGGTTCCGAACTCAACGCCGATGGAGCCACAGCCTAAGCATTGGAGGATTCTGCCGCCCGCGAGGCGCAGCTCGCGACGGGCGTCCATTCCGGTGTGGTGGTCGGCTGGGTGGTGGCACATGGTGAGTTCCTTGGGTTGACGAATGCGGAGGCTTTTGGGGATGAAGGCTCCGCGCTCAGGGTCTTTTGAGATTTTATTGAGACAAAGTCTCATTAGTGGGGCGCAGGAATCGACAGCTCTCTTGTTTGGGGGGGTCTGCGACTCTCTTTTGGGTCTTGTCCAAGCCCGGGCGCCCACGGCATCTGGGGTCTGTCAGGGCGGGCCGGCCGGAGCGGCAAGGCCGCTGGGGTTAGGCTCGGGAGCGCGTTGCCGTGTTGTGAGAATTATTGAGAGCTTCTCGATAGTGCAGTGAAAATTCTGGACCACTCCAGTACTGTTTGTCAAGGCACTCCCAAGCCTATCAGCTCGAGCCCGAGAGTCTTCCGAACGGGCCTGCAGACCGCCATTTCGCGCCGGATCTCCGGCCGCGGTGAAACACCCCGGCGTCGCCTCGCGTAGTCTACTTTGCATACTACGAACCGCGCCGATTCGCCGGCGCCCGAGCTTTTGAGAAGACCTATGTCGCCGCACGTGAGAGATTTCGAGCTGCTGGTGATTTTGGCGATCCTGCGCCAGGCCGAGCAGCCCTATGCCAACCGAGTTCGGGAAGACCTGGAGGCCAACGCGGACCGCAGGGTGACCCGGGGCGCGCTGTACCGGACCCTCGAGCGACTGAAGGCCAAGGGCCTGATCCGCTGGGAGCTTGAGCCCTCGCAGATTCCCGAACGCGGCGGTCACCCGATGCGCCGTCTGCAGGTGACCGATGCGGGCCTCGAGGCCGCGCGCGCCCAGCAGGCGGTGCTGAAGCGATTCCTGACCGGACTCGAGCCGGTCCTGGGCGATCGGGACGGCAGGCCGTGACGGGCGGAGAATCGGGGCGCGAACCGCGGCGGCCTGCTCCTCCGCGTTTCGCCACACTCTGGCTCGAGCGGGCCCTGGCGCACAACCCGGCGGGCCTCTCGATGGTGGGCGACCTGCTGGAGGATTTTCACGCCCTCGCGGCCGAGTCCGGCGCCGGGCGCGCACGCCGGTTGTTCGTGCTTCAGGCTCTGTGGCTGGGCCTAGGAGCCCTCCTCTTCCGAGGCTTTCACCCGCTCGAACAGGTGGTTCGAGCCCTGGAGATTCAAAGCATGATCGAAGCGTTTTCGCCCCGAGGCCTGATCGCCGACGCCCGGCACGCCGCGCGCGCCCTGCGCAAAGACCTCGGGCTGGTGCTCTTCGCCACCCTGATTACCGGCCTCGGCGTCGGCGCGACCACGGCGGTGTTCAGCGTCATGAACCCCCTTCTTTTAAAGCCTCTTCCCTTTGAGGATCCCGAGCAGCTGATCATGATCTCCAACAAGCCCAAGGGCGGCCTGTCGGCGATCACCTCGCGGACCAGCAACCTCCGGGATTTTCGCCAATACGCGGAGTCCTTCGAGTCGATCGCCGGCTACAACGCTTTCTTCGGCAACGACACCTACGCGCTCACCGGCGAGGGGGCTCCCGAGCGGCTGGCGGGCGTCGGCGTAACCGGCAATTTCCTCGAGGTGCTCGGGATCGAGCCGATTTTAGGGCGGAGCTTCACCGTGGAGGAGGGCGAGAGGTGGGACGACTCGGCGATTCTCATTACCCACGCCCTGTGGCAGCAGCGCTTCGCGGGTCGGCGGGACATCGTGGGCGAGAAGCTCACGATCAACGGCTCCCCGAGCACGGTGATCGGCGTCTTGCCGCCCACCTTTGATTTTTCCTCGGTGTTCAGCCCGAGCGTGCGGGTCGACCTGCTGACGATTTTCCCGGTGAACGACCAGACCGACCGCTGGGGCAACACCGTGCGCATGATCGGCCGCCTGGCCGAGGGGGCCACCTTCGAGGGAGCGTCCGTGGAGATCGAGACGCTCCTCGAGCGGCTCAAGCTGGAGGATCCAGAGCGCTGGGGCCTCACCGCGCACCTCGATCCGCTGCGCGAAACCGTCTCGGGCGATCACAAAACGGCGCTTCTGCTGCTCTTCGGCGCCGCCGGCGCGGTGCTCCTCATCGTGTGCGTCAACCTGTCGAGCCTGCTGCTCTCGAAGGGCATTAGGCGCCGCCACGAGATGTTCCTGCGCTCCGCGCTCGGAGCGTCCAGAGAGCGGCTGCTGCGCCTTCTGCTGATCGAGAGCCTGATGCTCTCGCTGTGCGGCGCGGCCCTGGGCATCGCCCTGGCGGTGGCGATCACGCGCTTCGTGGCCGGCAATACCGCAGTGGCCATCCCGCTCCTGCAGAGCGTCCGGGTCGACGCCTGGGCGCTTCTTTTCTCTTGCGGCGTCGCGCTTCTCGCCGGCCTGCTGGTGGGCGTGCTGCCGGCCCTTCAGGCGTCGGGCGGCATGGGCGCGGCC
>JBCCLG010000617.1:0-3957 GCA_039027015.1 Acidobacteriota bacterium
CGACAACACCCTGGTCGATCCCCGATGGCTGGAGCGCGTGGTCGAGGCCCTCGAGGCCCACCCCGGAGCGCTGGGCTTTGAGTCCTACTACTCCCTTCGGGACGCGGATCCGGCGCTCAACCGCTATTTGACCGGCCTGCTGCAGATCAGCGACCCCTGGGCGAAGGCCGTGAGCCGCCCTCTTCGCCTGATCGAGGAGAAAGAACACGTCCAGGTCTTCGAGCTGCCGGCGGACGGCGCCTACCCCACCGGCGCCAACGGCTTCGTCTTCAGGCGTCAGCTGATAGAGCGCCTGGGCGATCGGCCCTTTCACGAGGCGACCTTCTTTCCGGGCCTCATCCGCCGAGGTACGCGCGTGCTGCTCAAGCGCCGGGACTGCCGGGTCCACCACGACTACGTGCGAGGCTTGAGCGACTTCTACCGCAAAAAACAGCGCGTCGCCCTCCACTACCTGCTGCGTCGCGAAGAGGTGGCCGGAGGCTGGGACGCCGAGCTCCCCGCGGCCCGCAAATGGCTCGCCATGCTCCACTGCGCGAGCGTCGTGGGCCCGGCCCTCGAGGGCCTGATCAGAGCCCTGCGCGAGCGCCGCGCGGAGTGGCTCCTGCACGCCCCCGCGAGCCTCGTCACCGTTTTGGCCACCGCCACGGGCCTGGCAAAATCCGCCCTCGGCGGCACCCGAGAAAATCGCGCTCGAGTCTCCCAAAGCCTCAAGCCCGACCCCTGACACCTCTCCCCGCCCAGCGTCAGGCATTTATCGCGAAACGAAGGCTCGCCCTCTGACTCTCCCTTCCCTTTAGGTGCCAGGCACCTGGCGGGAAAAGGAGGCTCACGCTCCTACTCTTCCTTGGGGTGCCTCCAGGTGCCGGGCATACGTCGGGAAAATGATCTCCAACTGTCTCAGAATCTTGCGAAAATCGCCCGTCGCAGGCGATTTTGAGGGCATCCATCGGAAAATCCGCCTCGCGGGACGCACCTCTCCTGGATCGTCAGCTCAATCGACGATCGGGAACTCCCGCGGCCACGAAGAATCGCCTCTAGCTCGAGTCGAGCGCCCCCGGAGGCGGAGGCGAGAACGGCAGCCTCGGCGGAAAACAATTGTCGGGGAAAAGAGCCCCTCGGTCACCCGCAGCGAGCTTCTCGGCCGCGGCTCGATAGGCGATTTCGAATTCCCGGTAGCCGCGGCTCAACATCTCGCGCACGCGCCGCGTGGCGGCGTGGAGCCTGGGCTGCGGAGAGCTCGCCATGCGCTTCGGTCGATGATGCGGGTCGCGGCGCAGGATGGAGCGCAGGCACCCGGGCCGTCCGGCGCGACCGCCTGAGGCGTCCGCGCCGCCCCTACTCTCGCGCTCGATCTCGGCGACCCACCTGGCGACCTCGGCTCGAAAGTTCTGGAACGAGTCTGACAAGAGCGCGGGCAGGGCCTCAAGGCGGACGTTCTCGTCGCTGGTGAAGTCCGCCTCGCGGGCCTCAGGATCGCGCTGGCGAGCCCGGTACAGCCGCGTTCTGTCGACCCACTCTCCGCGCAGCGGCTCGCCGGTGGTGAGCGCCTGGGCCGAGTGAACTCCCGGCCAGTCGTAGGGCGACATCACCAGCCCCTCTTTGACCCCTTGACTCAGCACGTAGCGCAGCCGCGCGATCTGCGCCGCGGGCTCGTCGCTGACCGGGACGGCGCGGTAGCGGTTGTCCCACAAGGCGCCCGGCCAGTCGTGGGCCCTGCCGATCTCCTTGGAAAGGTTGGTCTTTAGATGACCCATGAAACTGGCCATCACCAGGGCGGTGTCGAACCCAGCGAGGAGATGAAAGTGGTTGGACATCACGGCGACCGCGTACAGGCGAGCGCCTGGGTTCTTCTTCTGCGCCCGCGAGAGGCACCCGATCACCAGAGCCTTGAGCGGCTCGGAGGGCCGCAAAAGGTAGCGTCCCTGGAGGGTGCGTTGAGTAATCTCGACCACGGCGCCTGGGCGATGGAGAAAGCGTAGACTTCTGCTCATGCCCTACTAAGAAGTAAAGCGCGCCTGCTTTGGACACTTCGGTCGAAATTTTCCGCAAAAACTTCCGGCGACGGCCGCCTCTAGGCCAGAAGATCCAGATGCTCGCGCGCCCAAACAACGGTCGCCTCGAGCCCCTCTCGCAGGGACGTCTGCTGGCGGTCGGGCAAGAGCTGGTCGAGACGGCGGGTGCCGAGTCTCTTGGCCCTCGCGCCCACGAAAGCCTCGGGGTCGAATCGGACCTCGCCCGGGGGAAAGCGGGCGACGCGGCAGATCTCGCGGGCAAAATCGCGAATGGAGTGATCTCGACCGGCGCCCAGGTTGATCAGGCCCCGAGCCGCCTGCGAGCCGGTGAGCCCCAGGATCCACGCCACGGCGTCGTCGATGTAGACCAGCTCGCGCCGCTGATGCCCGTCGCCCCATAGAACGACCTCCTCCTCGCCCCGGGAGCCGCGCAGGATCTTGCGCGTCAGGTCGTAGACGAAATGCAGGGGTCTGCCGTCGGTGTGATAGCCCGGGCCGTAGAGGGTCGACGGCACGAGGTGCAGGAAGCGCAGGCCGTGCTGCTCGGCGAGCGCCCGCCCGCCGGCGTAGAGCGACCGCTTGGCCATGGCGTAGCCGAAGTAGTCCGCGCTCGGCTCGCCGGCCAAATAGCACTCTTCAGGGTGGGCCTCAAGAGAGGGCGAGTAGGCGACGCTCGTCCCGAAGCTCACCAGCGTCGCCGCCGGCTGGGAGTCCGCCCAAAAGCCGAGCACCTGGGAGTCCATGGCCTGATGGACCCGCCACTGCTCGCCGCCGTTGGCGCGGCAGAAGCCGCCCGCGCGGGTCCAGGCGGCGAGATGGAAGATCACCTCGAAGGACTCGCCCACGAGCGGCTTCAGGGCGCCGGGCCTGCGCAGATCGCAGTCTCGGGACGAGGGCGCTATGACCTCGTGGCCGGCGGCCTCAAGGGCAGGCCGCAGGTGCCGGCCGAGAAAGCCGGAGCCGCCCAGAACGAGCGTCTTCACGTGGAGGGCCGCCGCCTCACGGCGGGTCGAGATCCGGGGCGCCGGCGTCGCGCTGCGACAGCACGGGATCCTCGCACGGCCACTCCATCGCGATCGAGGGATCGTTCCAGCGCACGGTGAATTGATGCTCGGCGCCGCGGTAGAGCTCGCTTTGCTTATAGCTGAAAAGGCAGTCCGAGTAGGCGTAGTGCCCGTTGGCGCAGCCGGCCGGAATGAGCACCTGATGACGGTTCCGGTCGTCGATGTCAAAGCCCTGCCAGCGCCGGAGAGCCGGCGATCCCGGACGCATATCGAGCACCACGAGGTGGATCGCGCCGCTCAGGCACTGCACCAGCTTCCAGGTGCGCTCGTCGCCGTGCAGACCCCGCAAGACCCCAGCCTTCGAGCGCGAGATGTCGTCCTCGACAAACTCCAGGGTGCCGCCCAAGCCGTCGCCGAAACGGTAATCCCGCCGGTTGTAGGTCTCGAAGTACTCCCCTCGGGCGTCTCGAAAAACCGAGGGCTCGATTCGCAGGAGCCCCGGAATGATGGCGGACTCGGTGACGCGCAGGGGTCTTCTCTCGTGCATCGCGGTCTCTCGGATCAGGGGGTCTCGGATCCGCTCGGCGCGGTCGGCTCGGCGCGGGAGGCCGCCGTGAGCAGGGTGACTCCGGGCCGGGCGATCGCCACGTCGAGCAGCGGACGGTCGAGGCTCCGGCGCACGGTTTCCCGCCTCTCGGGCGGCACGAAGAGGAGCAAGAATCCGCCGCCCCCCGCGCCGAGCAGCTTGCCGCCCAGGGCGCCGGCGCCGGTCGCCGCCCGGTAGAGGGAGTCGATGGCGGGTGAGGACACGCCGGGCGCCAGGCGCTGCTTGGCGCTCCACGCGGCGCCGAGCATGGCCCCGAAGTCGCTGAGCTCGCCACCGCCGCACAGAAGGTCGGCGGCGCGATCCACCTGTTCCACCATCGCCCGCAGGGTGTCGA
>JBCCLG010000618.1:0-3957 GCA_039027015.1 Acidobacteriota bacterium
CCCCCACGACCTCGAGAAGCGGGCCCTCGGGCAGGCGCCAGCGCAGCCGCTCGCCGATCGGATTGCGGCCCGGCCACACCCGCTCGGCCAGACTCTCGCTGATCACCGTTTCCAGGGGCCCGCGACTCCGCGACCCGAGGGTGCGGCCGCGCAGCAGGGTGGCGCCCGCGGCGTCGAAGAAGCCCGGGGTCACCGAGCGCCAGCGCACCTGATGAAAGGCCTTCGGATCTCTCTCAAGCTCGCTCGCCACCACGTTTTGAGTATTGATGCCGCGAAAAGGGTTGACCATCGATGCGCCCACCGCCTCGATCGTGGGGCGCGCGGCGAGGGCGTCCGAGAGGCGGTCGAAAAAGAGCTGGGTCGACGGATCTTCCTGGGAATAGCGCTCGGCGGGCAGATCTATGGACGCGAGGTAGACCGATCCCGAGCCGGTGGCGAGACCCGCATCAAAGGCCTGCAGCTGCTCGAAGCTGCGCAGCAGAAGACCCGCGCCGAACGCCAGCATCAGGGCCAGGGCGACCTCTGCCATCACCAGAAGCGAGCGCGCCCTGGCGCTGGCGACGCCCGACCCCTGACGCCGGGAGCGTGGCGCGGCCGCGCTGCCGGAAGCGCGCAGGGCCGAGATCAGCCCGAAGAGCAGACTTGCGGCGAGGGTGATGAGCAGCAGAAAAAGCGCCGAGCGAGGCCCGAAGCTCACCTCGTGGAGGCGCGGTAAATCGACGTCCAGCGAGCGCACCCAAGGCATGGCCAGGAGGGTCAGCGCCGCGGCGAGCGCGCCGCCCACCAGGCCGAGCACCAGGGATTCGAGCATCAGCTGCTGACGCAGCCGGCCGCGGCTGGCGCCCAGGGCAAGGCGCAGGCCGATCTCGTCCGAGCGGTCCGCGCCGCGCGCCAGGAGCAGATTGGAGACGTTGGCGCACGCTAAAAGCAGCAGCAAAGCCGCGGCGCCGAGCAGCATCAGCTGATGATGCCGGGTCTTCTCGCCCAGGAGGAAGCGATCGAGGGGCTTCATCGCGACGCCCCACTCGTCGTTGGAGCCGGGGTAGATCGAAGCCAGCGTCGAAGAGATCCCCCGCAGCTCCTGCGCCGCCTGCTCGAGACTCACGCCCTCCTCGAGACGCGCGAGCCCTTCGAGGCGTCGATCGCCCCGGGGGCTGGCGTAGCTCAAGATCAGAGGCATGTAGAGGTCCCGCGCCGCCTTGCGATACCGAAAGCTCGGCGGCAGCACGCCGATCACCGTCCACGGCTCGCCGTCGAGGTCGATGGCCGAGCCGACGATCGACTCCGCGCCGCCGAAATACCGCGCGAACGCCCCGTGGGTGAGAACCACCTCCCGCGGCGAGTCGTCTCCCGAGGCCGACGAGAAAGTGCGCCCGAGCTGCGCCTCCACCCCCAGAACCTCGAAAAAGGATGGCGTCACCAGCTCGCCTTCGAGCAGAAGACGCTCGCCCCCGGCCTCAAGCGCCGGACGGGGCCGCTGATAAAGGCGGCCGGCCACGCCGCTCCACGACTCGCCCATGGCGCCGAAATCCAGCAGGTTGGGATCCGAAACCGAGAACGACTGCCCCCCGGGGGTGACCTCCTCGATCGACACCAAAGTTGCGGGCTCCTCGAAGGGCAGCGGCCGGAGGAGCACGGCGTCGACCAGGCTGAAGACCACCGCGGCCACCGACAGGCCGACCGACAGGCTCGAGAGAGCGACCAGCGAGAACGCCGGGGACTTCTGGAGCAGCCGAAACGCGCCCCGCACGTCGCGGCCCGTTTCGTCGATCAGCCGCACCCCCCAGGCGTCGCGCACCCTCTCCTTGACGGCCTCCGGGGCGCCGAACTCAAGACGCGCGGCGCGCGTGGCCCGCTCGCGGCTCTCGCCCGCGGCCATGCGCCGCTCGATCTCCATCTCGAGATGGAAGCGCAGCTCCTCGTCGAGCTCGTCCTCCAGGCGAGGTCGGCCGGTGAGGGCGCGCCATCGGTACGCTAAATCTTCTCGAAGTCCCATGATCTTTCTCTCCTTGTTCCGCGTCTCGGCCCTCGGGGCCCTCTCACTCCTCGCGCAGGGCGCTGATCGGATCGATCTGCCCGGCGCGGGCGGCCGGAACCGCGCAGGCCAGGAGCCCGACCAGCGCCAGCACCGCCACCGAGGTCGCTAGCACCCCGGGATCAAAGGGCGAGGTCTCGTAGAGCAACAGCCGCAGGGAGTGCATGAGGCCCAGGGAAGCGAGAAGGCCCGCCGCCAGCCCGCCGACGACCCACTTCGCGGCGTCGCGCACCACCCGCGCCACCAGCTGGCCCGGGCGCGCGCCCAGAGCCGCGCGCACGCCCATCTCCCGTCGCCGCTGGCTCACCGCATAGGCCACCAGGCCGTAGACCCCGGCGGCGGCCATGACGAGGGCCAGGAGGGCCGACAGGCTCACCAGCCGAAGACTGAGGAGGGGGCGCGCCAGGGCACGGCGGTAATTGCCCTCGAGGGTCTCGAGGGGGGGCATGGCGAGCAGCGGGTCGAGCTCCGTCAGCGCCTCGCGAAGGGCGGCGGCCACCGCCTCCGCGGGCTCGTGGGTGCGAATGGCCACGGTCATGCTCGACCAGCCCATCAGGTGCTGCGACCAGTACATGGTGGGCATGGGATCGGCCCCGAGCGCCACGTCCTCGAGGTCGGCCACCACTCCGACGACCTCGAGGAGGACCCCTTCCGGCAGGCGCCAGCGCAGCCGCTCGCCGATCGGGTCACGGCCCGGCCACAGGCGTTCGGCCAGGCTCTCGCTGATCACGGTCTCCAGAGGGCCGCGCTCGCCGCGCGTGTCGTGAGTGCGGCCGCGCAGCAGGGTGGCGCCCACGGCGTCGAAATAATTCGGGGTCATGGAGCGCCAGCGCACCTGGTGAAAGGCCTTCAGCTCGGTCTCGCTCTCGTCCGCCACCACGTTCTGAGTGTTCATGCCGCCAAAAGGGCTGACCATCGACGCGCCCACCGCCTCGACCGTCGGGCGCGCGGCGAGGGCGTCCGAGAGACGGCCGAAGAAGAGGCGCGTGGAAGAGTCACCCTCGGGGTAGCGCTCGGCCGGCAGGTCGATCGTGGCGAGGTAGACCGCGCCCGACTTCGGGCTGGTGTCGAGACCCGAATCGAAGGCCCGCAGCTGCTCGAAGCTGCGCAGGAGAAGGCCCGCGCCGAACGCCAGCACCAGGGCCAGGGCGACCTCCGCCATCACCAGAAGGGAGCGCGTCCTGCTGCCGGCGACGCTCGACCCGTGACGCCGGGCGCGCGGCGCAGCCGCCGTGCCTCCCGGCGGCCTGAGCGCCTGGACCAGGCCGAAAAGAAGGCTCGCGGCGAGGGTCGAGAGCAGCAGGAAGATCAGCGAGCGCGGCCCGAAGCTCACCTCGTGCAGGCGCGGCAGGCTGACGTCGAGCGAGCGCACCCAAGGCACGATGAAAAAAGCCAGCCCGGCGGCGATCGCTCCGCCCAGCAGCCCGAGCACCAGAGACTCGAGCATGAGCTGCCGGCGCACCCTTCCGCTGCTGGCGCCCAGGGCGAGGCGCAGCTCGATCTCGCCCGCGCGATCGGCGCCGCGCGCCAGCAGCAGATTGGAAACGTTGACGCACGCTAAAAGCAGCAGCAGGGCCGCGGCGCCGAGCAGCACCAGCTGATTCTGCCGGGCCTCTTCACCCAGGAGATAGCGATCGAGGGGCTGCACCCTAACGCCCCACTCGGCGTTGGACCTCGGGTGGGTCGACGCCAGCGTCGATGCGATTCCCCGCAGCTCCTGCGCCGCCTGCTCGAGACCCACGCCCTCCTCGAGGCGCGCGATGACCTCCAGGCGCCGGTCTCCTCGAGGATCGGCGTAGCCCACGGTCAGCGGCACGTAGAGATCCCGAGCCGTTCGGCCGTACCGAAAGCCCGGCGGCAGCACGCCGATCACCGTCCACGGCTCGCCGTCGAGGTCGATGGCCGAGCCGACGATCGACTCC
>JBCCLG010000619.1:0-3956 GCA_039027015.1 Acidobacteriota bacterium
CGCTGCCGTCTGCTCCTGCTGCCGGGCCCGCCTCAACTCGAGTATTGGGAGCTGGTGCACATGGAGCACGTGACGACCACCTGGCATCCCTCCTCGGGCGTCCTGCCAGCCCCTCGTTGGCTGCCAAGCGGCGGGCAGGTGGTAATTCCCACGGCCTCTCCGGAACCGGTTTCCTCCCCCAGGTGGTCGGCGCGGCAGAGCCCGCCCGCGGACTCTGAGGATCTTCGCACTTGGGCTCAGACCACGAAATGGAAGGAGCGGGTTCGCCTCGCCCTGCCGTGGAGGCTGGGGCTTTTGGATCGGGCCATGAGGAGCCGCTGGTGAACGATCCCTCGGTCAGCGTTTTGATGGTGCAGTGGGGAAAGGCCGATCTGACCCTCAGGGCGCTCGACGCAGCGAGGCGCTCGGATTACGCGGGCCAGCTGGAGCTGCTGGTCTGGGACAACGGATCCGCGGGTGGCCCCGGAGCAGTCTCCAGAGAGCCCGGCGTCACCGTCGTGACGCACGGCGAAAATTTGGGATTCGGACCGGCCAATAACCGCCTGTCCGAGCACGCCACGGGCGAGCTCCTGCTGCTGCTCAATAACGACACCGTGCTGGCGCCGTCCTGTGTGCGGCGGATGGTCAAGGCCCTTACCGGCAATCCAGAGGTCGCGGCGGTGACTCCGCAGTTTCGCTCCTTCGACGGCGGCATCCTGGAGATGGGCAGCTTTCTCGGCAGCTCCGGCGAGGCCTGGCAGTTCATGCGCTCGGGCTTTCCTCCACGCTCTCTCATGGAGCGGCCTCTCGAGGCCCACTACGGTTCTGCGGCTTGCCTGCTCCTCCGGCGCAGCGACTGGAACGCCCTCGGAGGTTTCGACGACCTCTTCGCGCCCGCCTACTACGAGGACACCGATCTGTGTCTCCGCCTCTCGAGCACCGGTCGCAGGATCCTGGTGGAGCCTCGGGCCGTGGCCTTTCATCTCGAGGGCGGAACCGCCGGCACCGACGTGCTGCAGAGCGCCAAGTCCCACCAGCTCCGCCATCGCGGACGATTTGTCGGACGCTGGGCGGAGCGCCTGGCCAAGCTGCCCGCCATCGGCCCCGCGTCGGCCCTTCGTCACGCCGTCGCGGGCGACAGGCCCCTGGTCCTGTGGCTCCTGCCGGAGATGCTCAAGCCGGACCAGAGCGGCGGCGACGCCAGGGTCCGCAAGGAGCTTGAGCTGCTGATTGGAGCCGGCGTTCAGCCGGTGATTTGGTCCGAGCACGTGGGCGACCACGGACGCTACGGCGCTCTGCTGAGCGAGCTCGGCTGTATCTGGTGCGGCTATCAGGAGCCGGTGAGGTCTCCTCTACAGGAAAGGGTCAGCTCATGCTGGAGCGCGCTGCCGGAGCTGCTGCGGCTCGATGTCTGGGGGGCGGTGGTGGCGTGGTCTGCCGACGTCGCGAGCCGACTGGGTCCGACGGTCCGGGATGCTCTGCCAAACACCCCTTTTTTGGTGGACAGCGCGGTTCTCCTCTATTTGCAGGGCGATCGCGGCCGCGAGAAGGGGGCGTCGATGCCCGAGAGTCTCGCGGTCGACAAGGATTGGGAGCTGGGCGTCTACGGGTCGGCCGACGCCGTGATCGCCTCTTCTACGGCCGACGCCGACGCCATCGGAAGGGAGAAGCCGAATCTCGAAGTCGTGACCTTCGACGTCGGCGCCTATAAGCCCGTGGCGGCGGAGAACGGCTCGGCGCCGCGCTCTCTCCTTTTCTTGGGCAACTTCATCCACCCGCCCAACGTGGACGCCGTGATGTGGTGGCTCGAAGAAATCGCTCCCCGGGTCGCGGACCAGTGCGGTCAGGCGGTGCCGCTGCGGGTGATCGGCGCGTCGGCCGAGCTTTTGACTTCGGCGGTCGGACAACACGAGAGCCTGGAGGTCGTGGGCTGGGTGGAGGATCTCCGCCTGGAGATGGCCCGGGCCCGCGCTTTCTTCGTGCCCTTGCGCTACGGCGCCGGCACCAAGGACAAGATTTCGATGGCCATGCGCTACGGCGTCCCGACGATCGCCACCTCCATCGGCGCTGAGAGCATGCCGGAGAGGCTTGCGAAGGTCTTGGTAGTGGCGGATCGCCCCGGGGACCTGGCCCGTGAGGTGGTCCGCCTGATGGATGACGAAACGCACTGGCGACAAGCCGCAGACGCGACCCGGAAGGCAGCCCAGCTGGCCTGGATCGAACAGGGTCTTACGACGCGCCGCTATACCGAGTGGTTCAAACGGCTGCTCAAGATCGATTGAAAGCCGAAAGACGAACCGCCCCGCGGATGAAAAACCTAAAACCCTTCACGGCAGCGAGCTTGGCGCTGCTGCTTATTTCTTGCTTCAGCGGGTGTCGTCCTCCCGAGGAGGCCGAAGGCGAGGGGCCTCACATCGTCCTGATCTCCGTGGACAGCCTGCGGGCAGACCACCTGTCCTGCTACGGCTACGAGCGCCCGACCAGCCCGACCCTGGACCTCTTGGCCCGGGAAGGCGTGCTCTTCGAGGACGTCTCGAGCAGCAGCTCCTGGACCCTGCCGGCCCACGCCGCGCTGTTTACCGGCCTGCCCGACTCCGTTCACGGCGTCGACCGCGGAGAAAAAAAGCTCGAGTCCTGGCAGAGGACGCTGGCCGAGGCGCTGCGGGATCGCGGCTATCAAACCGCCGGCATCTGGAGCGGACCGCTGCTCGATCCTAGATTCGGCTTCGCTCAGGGGTTCGACAGCTACCGGGGCCTCGGCCCTGCAGATCAGCGCTCCGCTGCGTCCGCCGGCCAAGAGTCGCAGGATTCCTGGGAGAGCCGAGTCGCGCGCTCCCACGAAATCGTGACGGGGCCCAAGGTCCTCGCCCGCCTCGAGGAGTTGCTGCGCCTGAGATCCGATACCGCCGCCGCCGGGAAGACCGATCAGCCGCTCTTTCTTTTCATTCATCTTTGGGACGTGCACTACGACTACATCCCTCCCCCGCCCTTTGACGCCCTTTTCGTGGATCCCGGGTATCGCGGGACGGTGGACGGCAGAGGGTTGAACAGGCTCGTTCTGCGTGAAGAGCCTCCCCTCGAGAGGGCTGATCTCGAGCACCTGAAGGCTCTTTACGACGGCGAGATCGCTTTTGTCGACCGGCAGATCTCCGACATCCTGCAGCGCCTGAATGCCGAGCTAGACGGCCCGCTGGTCACGGCGGTGACCGCCGATCACGGGGAGGAGTTTTTCGAGCACGGCCACTTCGGGCATAAGCGGACGCTCTTTGAGGAGTCCGTCAGGATTCCCTGGATCCTGCACGCTCCGGCCCTTCTGCCGCCGAATCTTCGCCTCGCCGAGCCCGTCCGGATCGTGGACGTTGCGCCGACGCTGCTCGAGATCGCCGGCGCCGATCCTCTCCCCGACACCCTGGGTCGATCTCTGATGCCGCTCATTCGCGGACAGTCCATGCCCAGCAGCCCGGTGATCGCCGAGCTGAACCAGGGCTCCAGGAGCCTGTTGGCAGCCCGCCTTGGCGGGAAGAAGATCCTCGCCTCTCCGGAGGAGAAGAGGGTTCTCGATGCCTTTGACCTGGAGACCGACCCGGAAGAGCAGTCGACTCGCCTCGACGAAGAGGGACGAGCCCCCGAGGAGTCCCTGCGCATTCTTCGCCACGCCAGTTCCGAGATCGCTCGGCTGAAAGAGCTGCACCGGGGCACCCGGAGCGCACGGGATCTAGATGAGGATCTCCGCCGCGAGCTGGAGAGTCTGGGATATCTCGGCTAAAATAGACAGTTGTCTTTGTAAAAGATCGATAAAAGTTAGAGTAAAATCTATTAAACAGAATCTCTTGAAAGTGAACATCTCTATAAGACGGTTAGAAATTTTTCCAAAGCAGACACCATTTGTGGAAACATTTCTAACCGTCTTATAGAGATGTTCACTTTCAAGAGATTCTGTTTAATAGATTTTACTCTAACTTTTATCGATCTTTTAC
>JBCCLG010000620.1:0-3956 GCA_039027015.1 Acidobacteriota bacterium
CTGCCGTGCGGAGCTGCGCGCGTCGAGCTCGAGCGGGATCCGGGCTCACCGGGCCTCACTCGGTGAACGCCGGGGCCGGCAAATCTGAAGATCCCTCGAGGGCGAAGGTGCGCCCACAGAAGATTTACCCGGAAGGAACCCCCTGATGTCTGAAAGCTCTCCGAACCCCGAGGCACCGCTCATCGCCGTCATAGGCGCCGCCGGCGGCGTGGGCAGCGCGCTCTGCCGTCGCCTGGCCCGCGCCGGCAATAAAGTTTTGCTCGGCGGCCGCAACCTCCCCGCCCTCGAGAAACTCGCCGACGAGGTGGCCGGCGTGCCCGCCCAGGTCGACGCCACGGACTTTCGGCAGGTCGAAGACTTCCTGAACGAGGCCAAGGAGCTGCCGTGGAACCTCAAGGGGGTGGTCAACTGCGCCGGCTCCATTCTGCTCAAGCCAGCCCACGCCACCTCGGCTGCCGACTACGAGGCCACGATCGCCACCAACCTGACCACCGCCTTTGCCACCGTCCGCGCCTCGGCCAAGGCGATGCGCAAGGGCGGCTCCGTGGTGCTGGTCAGCTCCGCGGTTTCGGACGTCGGCCTGCCGAACCACGAGGCTATCGCCGCCGCCAAGGGCGGAGTTGCCGCCCTCGCGCGCTCCGCCGCCGCGACCTACGCCCCGAGGGGCCTGCGGGTCAACGCCGTGGCGCCGGGCCTGGTCGCCTCCCCCATGACCGAGCACATCACCGGCAACGAGCTGGCGCTCAAGGCGTCGCTGGCGCTTCATCCCCTCGGCCGCGCCGGCGACCCCGACGAGGTGGCCAGCCTGATCGCCTGGCTCCTCGGACCGGACAGCAGCTGGGTTTCCGGCCAGGTTTGGAGCATCGATGGCGGCCTCGCCCGCCTCAAGGGCAAGGCCCGGGTCTAAAAAAGAGCGGGCGGAAGGTCGATCGGGGGGCGCACGGAACGGGCCGGGCCGCCGGGCGCGCCGGCTCTTCTCGAGCTACTCCCCTTCGACCGAGAAGCTCATCAGCTCAACGGGCAGCGACCCGCAGTCGCCGGCGGTGGCGACGACCGAGAACTCCGCGAGGCCGGGGTCTGAAAACTCACAGACCACGCAGGTGTTTTGGCCCCCGACCAGGGCGACCGACGAAATTTCACCGGGCGATCCGGATTGAGAGGCGCTGCAGGCGGCCGGGCTCGAAGAGCAGGGGCCGTCGAAAACGTTGACTGCGGATGTGCCGGTGTCGATGCCGCACAGGATGGTGACGGTGCAGTCGTCGGTTGGGGTGAAGCACACCGCCAGGTCGCTGCCCTCCTCGGAGCAGCCCGTCCCCGTCATGGCGAAGTCATCGTCGGCCACCGGCGTAAAGCCGCCTATGGGAAAGGTGTCCGAAATGCCCAGATCCGCGCTGGTGCAGGTTTCAGAGGGCTGAGCTAAGGCGGGGACGGCTGAAGCGGACAGAGCGATGAGCAGAACAACCCATGAACGCATAGTGGGGCTCCTCGGAATCAAGATTTCGCGGCTTATGAAGCGGCCGGGTTTTGAGAGGGTCGGTTCCGGAGAGACCGCCTCCTCTCTGACAAGCGCAAGAATCCTGAACTTTCTGCTCAACAAGGCGCGCAGGGGCCGGATTCCGGCTGGAATCCGGCCCTCGGCTCGGGCGATCGATCGACCGTCGCCCCTCCAGGTAGATCGGCCTAGATCGAGCCGCCCTCGTCCTTCTCGGCCCGAGCCCGCTCGGCGGCGCGGGCGGCCTCGGCCTCGGCTTGGCGCATGAGGGCTTCGGCGGCTTCGGCAGCTTCGGCGGCTTCGGCTGCCTGACTCGACTCGACCTGCTGTTCGAGGGCTTTAGCCCGTTCGAAAACCACTCGGGAGCGCGCCCGGGACAGGTCGCGGCGGACGCGGGCCTGATCCTCGAGCTGCTCCAAACGCCTCAGCTTCAGCACCACGGACTTTCCCGAGCCGTCGAGGCCGTCGAGGCCCTCGCGCTCCAGGCGCTCGGTCAGCTCATCCATGCGCTCGGACAGCTCTTCCATACGCAGCTCGAGGCCCTCCTGGTCGATCGCCATGATCTTGGCGGTGTGCTTGTCCCAATCGATCGAGCGCAGGGACTCGAGCATCGGCTCCAGGGACTCTTCGCTCAGCTGAAGAGCCCGCAGCTGGATCTCCGGCATCCGCTCGCCCAATCCCTCGAGATCTCCGAGGTAGGTGCCGAGATCGAAAGAGCAGGACTCCTTCTCCTCCAGGGTGACCGAGGTTTGGGCGACCTTTCCCTCGCGCCAATACTCGAAGGTCACGGTCTCGCCGGCCCTGCGACGCACGGCGTTGGTGAGCGCCCAGGTACCCTCGAGACTCTCGCCGTCGAGGCGACTCAGAATATCGCCGACCTCAAGACCCGCCCGAGCGGCGGCGCTGTCGTCGAGAATCTTGGCGATCATCACCCCGCCCTCGCCGTCGGGCAGGCCGAAATGGCTGCGCAGCTCGGGGGTGAGAGACGTCATCTCGACGCCGAGAAAGCCCTTGGTGCTCTTCTTGAAGAAGCCGCCCCCCGGGCGGACCGGAACCTTGGGGCACTCGCCTTTCTGATGCTGGAACCACCGGATCTGAGAACGGGATTTCTCTTCGGAGTCGGGCTCGTCATGGGCGCGGGCGGCGGGCGCCAGCAGCGCGCTGGCGGCCAGGACGCCGGCGGGCAGGGCCAGCGAAAGAAGTCTGTAGGCGGTCGTGGTGGGACGCATGGTTTGTCCTCCTGGTGGATGGTGGGTCGCCGCGGCAGACCCTTTGAGTCGGGATTTCGAAGGTCGGCGGTAGGTGTCGAGGGACTTGAGAGAATTCGGGGTCGATCAGCGGTTCTGCGAGGCGTAGCGGTAGTCGCCCGCGCCGCGCGCGGATCGCGAGGCGAGACGCTGAAGATCGACCACGTAGTCGATGCCGTCCGAGCTGCCGAGATAGATCACCCCCGGCTCTTCTTCCAGCTCGGAGGCGCGCTGGAGCTCGAGCAGCTCCTCGCGCAGCAGGCTGTACTCGGCGCGCAGCTCGGCGATGCGCTCGGCGGCGGCCTCCTGGGCCAGACGCTCGTTCCACTCCCCCACCGCGACGCCGGCCGCGGTGAAGAAGAGAGCCGCGGCCGCCAGGAAGCGCCAGCGGGTCTGGGAGACCTCGGCGCGGCGGGCGCGCGACAGCACGGCGCCGGTGAAGCGGTCGCCCGCTCGCTCGCGCGGCAGGTGGGCGAGGGCCGCGTCGAGCAGCGGGTCGAGCGCGTCGCCCTCGCCTCGCCGGGCAGGAAATTTCGAAAGATCGTCGGCCATCAGCGGACTCCTTTCCAGTAGGGCTCTAATTCTTTCTTGAGGGCTTCGCGCGCGCGCCACAGCCTCGACTTCACGGTGCCGCCGTTCAGCTCGAGAATCTCGGCGATCTCCTGATAGGCCAAGCCCTCGATCTCGCGCAGAACCAGCGGCGCCCTGAGCGTGAGCGGCAGCTCGGCGATGGCCCGGCTGACCTCGCGCTGCTCCTCGCAGGCGAGGGCCATGACCTGCGGGCTGCGCTCGTGGGGATGCTGCTGGCTGTGGACGCCGTCGGGGCTGGTGCCGCCGTGGCTAAAAATCGGCTCGAGCAGACGCCAGCGACTGCGGCGGCGCTCCTCGCTGCGCACCAGATTGGTGGCGATGCGCAGGAGGTAGGAGCGCAGCGTGCCCTCCTCCCGATAGCGGTGACGGTTCTGGTAGAAGCGGACAAAGGTCTCTTGCGCCACGTCCTCGGCTCGATCGCGCTGACCGGTGAGCCGGGTCAGGTAGTTGACGATCGCATCCTTGTGCAGATCGACCAGTCGGGCGAAAGAGTCGGGCTCGGGCTCCGCTTCGGCTGCGGACGCGGCGGTCGGCCGCGTTAGGGCTGGGGCGTGGGTAAAATTCATCGCTTCCTCGCCCATGAAACGCCCCGGGGCGAGGAAGGTTCCCGGCGGATCGACCTATAA
>JBCCLG010000621.1:0-3954 GCA_039027015.1 Acidobacteriota bacterium
CTCCCGGGCAGCGGACGGGAGGCGCGCGCGGTCGCTGCGCTCTACCCTTCGGGATCGACCACCCTTCTCACCGGACCGCGCGCTAGTGAAGAGAGAGTGCTCGCTGCGGCGGCCGACGCCGAGGTGATTCACCTCGCCACCCACGGCTCGATCGAGGATGGCTCGCCCCTCGACTCGCTGCTGGTGCTCAGCTCCCCGGAAGGGAACGGTCCCGGTCGCAACGGTCTGCTCCAGGCGTGGGAGATCCTCGAGCATCTCGAGACCTCCGCTCGTCTGGTGGTCCTATCGGCCTGTCAAACCGCCGACGACGCAAGCCTGGGCGGCGAGGGCCTTCTGGGACTCGCGCACGCCTTTCAGTCCGCCGGCGCCCGCGAGGTGCTGGCCACCGCGTGGCGGATCGATGACCGGGCGGCCTCCGAGCTGATGATCGACTTCCACAGGCACCTGCGCCGCGGGCAAAGCTCCGCCGAGGCGCTTCACGCGAGCACGCGCAGGTTCTTGGCCGACCATCGAGGCGAGCGCTGGGGCTCGCCTTACTTCTGGGGCGCCTTCAAGCTGTTCACCGGCGGGCGCTCCTCGGCAGCCGAACGGCTCACTCGACGACCTCAACGACCAGAGAAAAGCGAGTGACGATCTGGCCGTCGCGAATTCCCAGAACGCGGATCTCGCCGGAGTCGAGCATATGCCTTGGCAGAACCACGGAGAGCGACTGGCCCAGCTCGAGCCCTGAGACCTCTTCCTCGAACAGAAGACGCTCCGGGCGGCGCTGCAGCACGCGGATCGTGTCGCCGTTGCGCACGTCGGCCTGAATGAGAAGCCCCGCGTCGGCGGGATCGAGCGTCACCCGATCGAATCCCCGCTGCACCCCTTCGGGCACGTAGACGGTATCGGCCAGGGCGCGCGGGGCGTCCACCTGGGACATCTCCTCGCGGTGAAACGCCTTGAGATCCTCGAGCCGCTCGTCAAACGCCTCCAGGTCGCGCTGGCGATCGGTTTCGAGCTGGGCCAGCTGGTTGAGCTTGGCCGCCAGCTCTCCCGCCTGATCCTTCTGCCGGGAGCTCAGCTGCCGATTCTCCGCCTGCAGCTTCTCGATCTCTCTCTCGAGGCGCCTTTGGCCGGTGGCGTCCTGAAGGCTTTGCAGCAGCAGCCCCCCGAGAAGCCCCAGGCCCAGCGCCACCAGCAGCATGGCGGCGAGCCGCAGGCCGCTGCGGGGCCCGCGAAAGATCTCGTACTCGTTCTCGGACGCTCGAGGGGCCCCGGACGCCCTCGAGTTCGCCTCCGGGGCGGGTTCGAGGGACTCGGGTCTTGGGCCAGGGGTGGCCGCGCCCTCGAGCCGGAGCTTTTCCGCCTCCAGGGCGCGCATCCAGTCGCGATAGTCGGGGTCGATATCGGTTTCGAAGGCTTCAGCCTTCGGCTCCTCGGTGCTCCCGTGGCCGCTCTCGACCCTCTCGACCGCAGCGCGCAGGGACGCCAGGCTCTCGGCGGCGAGGCGATCCCGGGCCGAGAGGGGCAGACGCTCGGCCGGCAGCTCAAGCGCGGCGAGTTCGAGGCGCGCGGTCAGGCTGCCGGGCCCGTCGCCGAGCCTCAGGTCGCGGGTGCCCAGCCAGTCGAAGGGGTCGGCGGCGACCAGCTGGGCGCGACGCGCATCCCCGCGATCCTCGAGGCGCAGCACGATCCACTCGACGGCCAAGTCTCCCTCGGCGTCGAGGAAGAGAACGGAGCCCTCGCCCACCGCCGTCCCGGGCTCGGCGGGGCCGGCGTCCTCGGGTCGCGCTCGCGCTCTCAGATCGTCGATCACAAGAATTTCTGCCTCCCCGCTCGCTGCGGCGGAAGGAATGTCTACCCCCGCTTCTTCTAATCGTACGGCATCGGCACCTCTTGCGTTGGAGCGCAGCAAACCCATCTCGCGAGCGCACGCCTCGATCAGGCCCCGCAGCCTGCCCATCAGCCCCTGAACTCGGCCGTGGCGCATTCCCAGCAGCCTGCCGATTTCCCGCTGGCCCGGCAGGCGCTCCAGGGTGAGGGCGTCGAGCCACAGGGGATCCTCGCGATCGAGACTCGCGGCCTCTCTCCGCGCGGCGCTCGATCCGAGGTCGAAGGCGTCGGTGGAGGCCCGGGCCCAAACGCCCAGCAGCGCCCAGATCTTGTGCATCGCTTCGCGCACGCGCTGCTGCTCGCGAGCGCCGTCGATCTTGCTGCGCACGCAGTCGTCAAGCCGCCGGTATCGCTCGAGGCCGCGGCCGCGCTCAAGCCCCTGGCGCCACTCGTCGAGGGCGCCTTCCGGGCTCTCGCCGTCCTCATCCCGCCAGTCGACGTCCGCCGGCGAGGCCCAGCTCGCGAGCATGGAAGCCTGCCGCTGCTTGAGATCTCTCTGAAGCGCCCCGAGAAGGGTTTTGACCTCCACCTCCTCGACGCCGTGCTCGCGCAGGCGGGGGATCCATTCCGCAAGCTTTTCGACCAGCGTTGCGCCCTCCCGCCCGCGGGCGGTTAGCCACCGCTCAAAAAGGGCGTTGTTCACCTCGCCCACCCAGCTCGCCAGGCTCGACCCTTCAGCCAGGGCGCCTCGCGTTCCGGCCTCGCCGCCGAGAACCAGCACGGTGGAGGTCGTGACGGCGAGGCCCTCGTCGCCCCGCGCTCGCACCGAACCCGCTTCCACGGCTCGGGCGACGGCGCTGCGCAGCCACTGCAGGGAGCGAGATCCCTGGGGATCGTGGCGGCGCTGGAGGTCGTGCAGAAAGTTGCGGATCGCGACCCTCAGGATCGGCCCGACCTTCTGACCGCCGCGGACGTAGCGCGCCAGCGCTTCCTTTCGGTCGATAAAGAGCACGCAAAAGGCCTGGTGGGTCAGCTCGTCGAGAGCGTCGCGGGTTTCGATGCGGGGCGCGCCGCGCACGGGCCCGCCGCTCGACTCTACCCAGGCGGAGAACCCCACCACGCCCAGAAAGACCGGCGGCCTGCTCCACATCGAGCGCCGCTTGAGGGCCGCGATCAGCCAGCGCCGAAGCTCCTCCCACAGCCTATCCATCTGCTCGGGAGACGGCTCACCGCCGCCGAGATAGCTTTGAACGAACTCCGAAAAAACCGATGGCTCGCCCGTTGATTCCTGCACGATTCCTCGAGACATCACGCCCTCCCTCCCATCGGCTGCCGATCTCGAGAATCGGCAGGCCGCGAGCCGCCGCACCCGCGGCGGCTCCTCGTTGCACTCGAATTCCGCACTCCCATCCGTGACGCCGAAGCCCCCGCCCGAAAAAGACTTCTGACCCCGGCGACGCCGACCGCGGCATCTCGCCCGGGGGCGAGACCGCATCGCCTGCGCCTCACCAGTCTACAGCTCCAGCAGATCCGGCCGGGCGCCTCGACCGGCGGCTGATCTGATGCCAAAATATCTTCGAAGGCATCGTCATGTGGAAATACACCGGCAGAGAGCGTCCCCCCTTCGCCGAGCAGCCCGGACCCGGCCAGGAGTCGGTGTGGGATTTCCCGCGCCCGCCGGCCCTCGAGCACACGCCGCGCGAGGTCGAGGTCCGAGCCTCCGGCCTGGCGCTCGCGCGCAGCCGCCGCGCCCTGCGGATCCTTGAAACCGCCAGCCCGCCGACCTATTACGTGCCCGGCGATGACGTGGCGACCGGCGAGCTGATCCCCGCGGCCGGAAGCTCCTTCTGTGAGTGGAAGGGCATGGCGAGCTATTGGGCCCTGCCCTCGGCGCCCGACGTGGCGATCGGCTGGAGCTACCCCGCTCCGAGCGCCCGCTTCGCGCGCCTCGAAGGCTGCTTCTCCTTCTACCCCGCGCGCGTCGAGTGCCGCGTTGACGGCGAGCGGGTCGAGCCCCAGCCCGGCGGCTTTTACGGCGGCTGGGTGACGCCCGACCTGGTGGGGCCCTGGAAGGGCGAACCCGGAACCGGCCATTGGTGAGGGGTTCCGCGCTCGGAGTCGCGGCCCTGGCGCTCCTTC
>JBCCLG010000622.1:0-3953 GCA_039027015.1 Acidobacteriota bacterium
GATTTCCTCGAGGCCTGGGACGTTCTCAAGTGGATCCACATCGTTCAGGGCGCCGAGCCCGAGGCGATCGAGGCTTTTCTCAAGGTCGTTCAGCTCGAGGAGATCCACGCCGTGGAGGTCGAGTCGCTGCGCGCCGTCGCCGCCCAAGAAGGCCTCGAGGGCCTGCTGCGAGCCTCGCTTCTCGACCCTGCCGCCCGCCTCCGCGAAGTCGGCCAGTCGCCCTACAACCTGGCGCTGGACCACGCCATGCTCGAGGAGCCTGAGGCGGCCCTCGACTACCTGGAGCAGGCCTACGAGCAGCGGGAGACGGACCTGGTGAATTTGGCGAGCGACCCGCGCCTCAAAGGTCTGCGCGAGCATCCGCGCTACGCCGACCTGGTGCGCCGAGTGGGTCTTCTCTAGAGAGAAGGGGGGCGCCGGCCGATCAGGGGCTTTGAGGCGTGGGCGGCGGCGCGTGGCAGGGAGTTGAGTTGTTGGGGTGATGGGCGGTGACCAGGCAGGAGCCCTGGGGCAGACCGACGTCGTGCAGGTCGCGGTAAAGCACCTCGATATTCGACGAATCATCGCCGTACCAAACGTTGTTGTGGAGGGTGAGGCCGGCCCAGCTGGCGTTGCGGAAGTAGACGCTCGAGACCGTCGAGTCGATGGTTCCCTGATCGAAGAAGATGCCGAAGCGCGACGCCTCCACCAGGCCGTTCTCGACGCGATTGCGGATGCCGCGAGGGAAGGTGTTGTTGTCCCATTCGCTGACCAGGCCCTTGACCACGCCCGGCCCGACGCAGAATCGCCGGAAGGTGCTGTGATAGGCCTGATTATCGAAGTAAAGGCCGGCGCCGTTCACCGAGCTGGGGCCGATCGGTCGCCAGCCGATGTCATCGACGTCCAGATCCTCCATGAGCACGCCGAAAGCGTCGCCGGCTGCGATCACCCCCACCCGGGCGATATCGCGCACCCAGGCCCTTGACAGCCGGCCGGGAGCGCCGACCCAAATTCCCACTTCCTGGGAAGGCTTGTAGGGATCGGCGGCGTCGTAGTTCGGATAGGCCGGATCGTAGTCCTCGTGGGTCTCCTCGAAGCTCCAGGCCCACTCGTTGTCTCCCACGCGGCTCACCCGGATGTCCTCGAGCACCGAGTGGCCGGTGACCGGACGGGTGGGGTCCATGTCGGTGAAGAGGCCGAAGCGCTTGAAGCCCTCGATCTCCACCCGCCGAACGACCAGGCCGTCGTGACGGTAGGCGCCGATGCCGAAGTCCACGACGCCGCCGCCGTCAAAGCTGCTGTCCTCGATGACGACGCCCCGCGCCGTGCCCCAGATCAGGACTCCGAAGCTGCGGTGGGCCGGATTGGCCGAAGCGCCGTGGGTCTCCTGTTCGATATCGAAGTGCAGGCCGTGAAGCTCTGCCCCCAAAGCGAGGTTTTCGTTCGTCGGCGAGCCTATGACGACGCCGAATTTCAGCGTCGCCTGCCCGAGGTTCTGGGCCCACAGCCGGTGAGAGCCGTGAAGAGTCAGGAAGTCGCCGTCGAGATCATCGGGCGTGTACACGCCGTCGGCGAGCACGATGTCCTTGGGTTTTTCGTTGTCGTCGGGATCCCAGGCCAAAGCCGCCTGCAGATCGAAGGTGGTCGACACCAGAGTCGCGCCGGTCGGCAGCTGATAGGCGGAAGGTGGCTCCGGCGAGGCGACGCTGAAGGGCAGGGTGGCAACTTTGCCGCCGCAGGCCTCTGACCCGTAGGCCGGGTAGGAGCTGGCGAGGCTCGCGGCGAGCACCGAAGCGAGAATTGCGAAAGTCGAGAGCTTGAGCATGAGTCGTACCTCGAGTGGCTGGTGAGAGTCGAGAGCCGGCGGCTCGTCGTTCATCACCAGATCGCGCTCGAGGGACCAACTCCCTCATCGAGCCTCACTCCCAGATGTTGACCAGGCCGCGGGCGTCGGTGAGCAGGAGCAGGTTCACCACGTCGGGCATGTCAGGATAGAACTCCTCCTGCAGGCTGCTGTAATACACCAGGGCCCGCTCCTCGCTGCCGGCCAGTTTGCTCGCCTCGCCGAGCAGAAAGAGCCCTCCCTTGCGCACCTGGTCGGTCACCGGCTCGCCTCCGTCCTCGAGCGCCCAGCGGGCGTATCGGCCGGCGATCAGCGGACGCTCGAGGTTCAGATAGCCGAACGACAGCCCGAGAAGCACCCGGCGCACGAGCGCGTCGGAGCGCAAACCCTCGGGCTGCCGATCGAGGCACTCGAGGGCCTCCGCCAGATATCCCAGGGCCTCGCGCGGCCGGTCGAGGAGGACCAGACTGCCGCCCAAATTCGCCATCAGAACCCCGCGGATCCAGTCGGGGTGATCGCTCTCGCCTTCGGCTGGCGGCGACGCCTGGAGCGCTAGAGCCTCGTCGTAGCCGCGCGCCGCGGCCGAGTACTCCCCGTCCTTGAAGAGGCAGTTGGCGTAGAGGTTGAGACACCGAATCAAGCAGCGGGCGAGGCCGCACTCGCGGGCGTGGCGCAGGGCCCTGCGGGCGTACAGGCGGCTCTTCTCGGACTCGCCTCGCCCGTCGTGGTGCAGCGAAAGGTAGTAGGCCGCCGACAGCTGAGGGATCGGGTGGGAGTGCCCCATCAGAATTCGGCGCAGCCGAGGCGCAGCCCGATCGCCGTCGCCGGTGGCGATCAGCACGCCCGCGCGCCAGCAGAAGGCCTGGTCGCGATAGCGCTTATCGGGCCGCGCTTCAGCCCACGCGTCGATCTGGTCGCACAGCTCGAGCGCCTCCTCGAAGCGCCCGCTGTTGACCAGAAGGTCGACCTTCCGACGCCACCGGCCGTAATGAGAGGGCTCTTCGATAAGGTCTCGGGCCGTGATGGGCATGCATCTTCCTTTGCTGGGCGTAATCGCGATCTGAGGCCGCGGCGGTGCGCGGAGGCCGGGAGTCCTGCGCGCCGACCGGGCCTTCCCTTTCATACGCTTCACTCCCGCTCAGCGTTCGGCTGCAGGGGGCCCATTCGGATATTTTGGGCAGTTTTTTAACGTTTGGGGTTTCCATAGGCGGCCGCCGCGCGTCGAACGAACGTGATGAGCCACATGACTGCTGAATCTCTCCCGTCCGAACCCTCGACGCCCGCGCCGGGGTCCTTGAGCCACGCCGACGAACGGCGCCTGCTCGAGGCGCTCGCCGCCGGCGACCGAAGCGCCGCGGAAGCCTTGGCTCGGGGAAGCTACACGGCTGTTTTCAGATCCCTGACCAAGCTGTGCGGCGATCCCGAACTCGCGGCGGACCTGACTCAAGAGACCTTCCGGCGAGCCTGGGCAGCGCTTCCCCAATTCGACGGCCGGGCGCGCTTCTCGACCTGGCTGTACCGGATCGCCTACAACACTTTCATCAGCTTTCAGCGCAGGCCCAAGCTGCTCGCGCCGCTGGAGGAAGACGAGGTGTCCAGGATCGCCGCCGAGGGGCCTCGGCCAGACCGCGAGGTCGAGCGGGCGCAGAAAGAGCGCCGACTGCGGACGGCCGTGCTCGAGCTGCCCGACACCCTGAGGCTGGCGGTGACCGCCCGCTTCTGGGGCGAGGTCCCGGTGCTGGAGCTGGCGCGCCTCGAGGGGGTCACGGGACCGGCGATTCGCAAACGTTTGCGACGCGCCGAGAAGATTCTGCGTCGAGCGCTGAAGGAGCACGCGTCATGAAAAGTTCACGCCCAGAATCGCACGGCACTCAGGCCGGAACGGGCGCTCGGCCGGACTTCCTGCACCCGCGCGCGCGCGAGCTCCAGGCCCTGATGGAGCTGCCCGAACCCGAGGCGCCGCCTTACCTGCTCGACGAGGTCCTCGCCGAAATCCCCGACGAGCTGCCCGGTCTCTCGCTCGACGAGCCGACGAGCGTCTCCCGCGGAGCGAAGAGGGTTGGGTCCGCGCCGTGGCGCGTCGCGGCGGCCCTGGCGATTCTCGCCCTCGGCAGCTGGCTTACGGCGCGGC
>JBCCLG010000623.1:0-3945 GCA_039027015.1 Acidobacteriota bacterium
CCTCCCTCGAGCACCTCGGCGAGCGCTTCGACAACCCCCGCGCGGCGGTGATCTGCGAGGCTCTGGAAACGGCGACAACCCAGGTGCTCCTGCAGCGTAAATCCCCCCTGCGCAAGGTCCATCAGCTCGACAACCGGGGCAGCCACTTCTATCTGGCGCTCTTCTGGGCCCAGGCGCTGACCGAGCAGACCGCCGACGCGGAACTCGCCGCCCGCTTTGCGCCGGTCGCCGAGGCTCTTGCCGGGGCCGAGGAGAAGATCCTCGAAGAGCTGAACGCCGCCCAGGGTCAGCCGGTGGATCTAGGCGGCTATTACCGCACCGACGCCGCCAAGGTGGCGGCGGCCATGCGCCCGAGCGCCACCTTCAACGGCATCCTCGAGTCGCTCGCCTGAGAGCGAGGCTTCCGAGCCCCCGCCCGTCGCGCCCGAGCCCGGTCGAGGCTTTTCGCCTGACCGGGCTTTTTCGCACAGTCGAGATGGTAGCCTGTTCGCAAGATCGCGCAACTCCGGTTCGGTTTCTTACAGGGGGTTTAGAACCGGCCTCTCGTCGGAGCTGCGCTTCGGCGCTCGCTCGGCGAGGAAACGGGCGAGCAAGGCTGGCCACGACTCCGAGGGTTGCGAACCGCCATGGCTCCGAAAGAGGGATGGAACGAAAGCTCGTCTGAATTCAAAATCGGTCCGTGGTGGGTACGCCCCGACCACGGCACGCTCGAGAACGCCGACCTCAGCCGCCAGGTCGAGCCGCGCTCCATGGAGGTTTTGCTCTGCCTGGCGCGGCACGCGCCTCGGGTGGTGAGTAAAGAAACCCTTCTCGACGAGGTTTGGAAAGACTCGCCCTTCGTGGGCGACGACGCGATCAGCCACGCGATTTGGGAACTTCGAAAGGCTTTTGGCGACTCCGCCAAGCGCGCCGAGTACATCAAAACCGCGCCGCGCAAGGGCTATATGTTGATCGCCCCGATCTCCACTCCGAGCGGCTCCCCCCTGCCTCTAGACGGCGCCTTGATCAACCACTACGAGATTTCCCGCGAGCTGGGCCGCGGCGCGATGGGGGTGGTGTATCTCGGGCGCGACCGCCAGCTCGATCGCCAGGTTGCGATCAAATTTCTAGCGCCCGAGCTGACCCGAGACGCCCGGGCGATCCATCGCTTCGAGCGCGAGGCGCGTTTGGCGGCCTCCCTCGACCACCCCAACCTGGGAACGGTCTACGAAGTCGGCGAAACCTCCCAAGGTCACCGCTACCTCGTGGGCGCCTACTACGCGGGAGGCAGCCTGCAGGATCGGCTGGCGGGAGGACCCTTCGAGCCCGCAAAGGCCGCCGCGCTGCTGCGCCAGCTCCTCTCCGGCCTCGAGGCGGCCCACGCCCGGGAGATCGTGCACCGGGACATCAAGCCCGCCAACCTTTTGCTCGACGCCCACGGCACCCTCAAAGTGTGCGACTTCGGCATCGCCAAACTGCTCGGATCCACCGAGCTCACCCACACCGGCGCGGCCCTAGGAAACCCCGCCTACCAGTCGCCCGAGCAGGCCCTCGGAGGCAGCGTCGATCACCGGACCGACCTCTGGGCGGCGGGGGTCGTCTACTACGAGCTCCTCACCGGCAAAAGGCCCTTTGACGGCGAATCCGGCGTCGAGATTCAGCAGGCCCTCCTCGAGGGCGATCGGGAGAGCATCTTCAAAGGGCTGCCCGAACCCACCAGCCGTTTTCTCACCCGCGCCCTCGCCGCGCAGCCCGCCAGCCGCTTCGCAAACGCGGCTGACATGCTCACGGCCTTGGGCGGCACTACTAGCGGCAATGCTCCGCCGCGTGGGCGCCGAGTGAGGCAAGCAGTTGCCGCGGCTGCCGCCATCGCGCTAGCGCTCGGGGGAGCTGCCCTCTTAGAGCCCGCGCACGAGCCTTGGGATCTTCCTGTTTGGGAGCCACCGGGGCTCGATCTGCTTCGCGCGGCTGAGGATCAGTGGGGCCAGGGCGACGATTTCGACAATATCGAGAAGGCAAAAGAGGACTTCACGGTCGCCTACGAGGGGAACCGCAGGAACGCCGAAACGCTAGGTCTTTACTCGCTATTTTTATCCGAGGCGTCTCGGAAGTACCCTCCCAAAGAGAAAAAGCGGATGCTTGCTCTAGCCGACAAGTTAGTCAATCAAGGCCTAGGTTTAGAGGAAGGTTCTTGGAGCTTACAAACAGCCGCGGCGGCCTTCGAGATAGAACAGGACAGGTTCCCTCAAGCCGCCAGCCTGCTTCTTAAGGCCCGAAGCGCGGCCAGTACCTGTGGAAGAGACCAGTCCTGCGATCTCATCTATCTCATGCAGGCAAGAGTCTTGAGTGCACAAGGCAAGGGCCAAGACGCTCTTAAAGTCCTCGCTGACGGAAGCCAACAAGGAAAAGGGGCGATACGCTGCCGGATCGCGCTAGCGAAGCTTCATGACAGGCTCGGCAACTCAGGGAGGGCAGCGGACATTCTCGAGGAACTTCAGCTCAAACACCCTAACCATCCGACCGTTCTCTCTTCCCTAGGTAATTATTACCTTCAGCAAAGGAGGATGTTAGATGCCCGGAGAATATTCTTACGGCTCACGGAACTAGTCAGCGATTATGAAATATATTTTGATAGCGCTCTCGTCCATTATCTCGAGCGAAATTACAATACCGCTATGGTCGACTTCCGGAATGCTCTCAGACTCTACGAGAAGATCGGCTTTTCCCCTGCTAAGCCCCTGAGCGCAATCGGGGACTGCTATTCCGAGCTGGGGCAACAACAAGAGGCGATGACTTACTACCGGCGAAGCCTGGACGCCCTCGACCAGATCCAAAGTCGTACCTACGGACAAGAACAGCTGCGCGTGATTGCTCTTGCTAAACTTGGAAGAATGCAAGAGGCCAAGACCCTGCTAGACGAATGGCTCGAAGAGCCTGGACGGCTCGATAAAAATCGGGCTATACGCCGAACAGCGTGCATCGTCTTTGCCCTTGAAGGCAACACTAAAAAGCTCCATCGATACGCCAGGGAATGGGTCACGAACGGCGGGAATCCGACCGACATCTATCTTGGAGACCCGGCATTTAAGAGATTCCGTGAGGACGAGGAATATCAGAGGATCATAGACGGTGGACCTATCCTCGAGAACGTTCATTACTAGCGGCGGACCCTGCTGTGTCAACATTTAGAAACGAGTGGGATCTTGGTGAAGATCCCACCCAAGTCCTCCGGGCTCTTTAAGCGGGGACCCTAATCATCACCCGCCATTTGCTGGATTATCGTCTGGATCGCGCATCAAATCGTTCGGCGTCGGCTGTGGTCCCCGGTCCCGGGGAGCCCCCCGCTGCGCCCCGGGCATGAGGCTGACGAGCGTGCGGATCGCTTCATCCTGCCTCTCCTGAGCCTCCGGGCGCTCCCGCAGCTCCCGGAAGCTGCTGCGCGGCTCGAAGACTGGACGCAGCGAAAAGCGCATCACTTCAGCCAGCTTCTCGAGGTCTGAAGCGATCGCGAACTCGCCGAATGGCGAGCCCGGCGTGTCGCCGGCGAAGATCATGCCGACGGCATAATGCGCTCGAACTTGACTGCGTGAGGCCCGGTCTTCTCGCTCTTCGAGGCGAGCGGCCACCAGCTCGAATATTTCGTGAAGAGCGTCGCCTTCGCTCGCGTCGTTTCGTAGGAATTGCGTAAACGCCCTGAGCAGGCTGTGCCCGTCGCCATCGAGGAGGCCCCAGGCCTCGATATCCTTTCGGAATCGCTTGACGAAGGCTCCCGCGGGAAAGGAAGCCTCGTGACCGGGAGCGTCGGCGGGATCCGGGTAGTCGAAGCACTGGCGGTCCTCGTCGTACTCCAGCTTTCTACCGGCGGCGTAGTGATGAAGCCCGTCAATCAAACACTTCACAATAACTTCTGGCTCATGGCATCTTGGAAGACCGCAGCTGAGCGTCATGATTTCGCACAGGTGCTCG
>JBCCLG010000624.1:0-3943 GCA_039027015.1 Acidobacteriota bacterium
CCAGGTCATAGCCCTTCGCTCCGGGAGAACCGTGCGCGTTCTTGAAGCCAATTGACTGCTTGGAGGCTGAATGGGTTTCCTGGCACGCTTGAGATGGAGTCCGTTCGTACTGTGTAGCTACTGACCGGCAGCGGGTGGTTTGACTCCGCTTTTCGGACCCTCTACGCTCCTCGAGTGCGCCGAAAATCCGCTTCTTCTACGTGCTGGCTTAGCGAGAGCATAACCGTCAGCGCCGCCAAGCGCGGCCCGAGGGGAGCCGGGTGAGCGAGCGGCGGAACCCTTCTTGGGTGCTTCAGCTGCGCAGTCTGCCGGAGGCGGAGGACGCGCCGGAGGCCGCCGCGTCGGAGCGGGTGTTTAGCCTTCGGCAGGGCCTCAACCGGGTGGGCTCTGACGCCGCCAACGATCTCCCGCTGCGCGGGCGAGGCGCCTCGAGGTTTCACGCGGTGATCCGCTGCGAGGCGGATGGCTGCAGGGTCGAGGATCTGGGGAGCAAGAACGGAACCCGGGTCAACGGCCGCCGGGTGAAGGAGGAAGGCCTCGAGAGCGGAGACGTGGTCGCCTTCGGCGCTTCCCGCTGGTGGCTCGACCGCCAGCCGGTGGCGGACGTGGAGCTGGCCCTTGACTTCGGGGCGGATCTCGAGGCGCCCGACGAGGGTCGCGAGGCGACCGCGCTCGAAATCACCCGCACCCTCGAGCCTCACGGCGCGAGCGCGGGGCTGCCGCCGGCGACTCTCGCGGCGCTCCTGGGACGGCTCAGCCAGCATCCGACCCCGGATTGGGAAGGGGCCCTGCTCGAAATCGCCGGCCAGCTCGGCGCCGCGGGCGCCTGCTGGCTCGAGGGAGCCGAGGGCGAGCGGGTGAGCGTCGTGGCCGCTGTGGGCAGGGTCGAGGAGATCCTCGGGACCGACGATCTCGCCGAATCGCAGCCTCTCTCGGACCTGCCGAATCTCTCGTGGTCGACGCTCGGGGGCGGCTCTGGCCTTCTGGTGTCTCGGAACTCCGCCGCCGATCGAGCGGAGTCTCAGGGGTGGGGTCCGGGGCTGGCCCTCTTCGGCCTGGCCCGCAGGGCCGCGGGCAGCGCCGACCCGCAGCTCGGCGCGCCGCCGTGGCGCGGGGAGCTGGCTCTTGCGGCCTCCTGCCTGCTTCTCATGGAGGCCTTCGAGACGCCGAGCGCCGGCGGCGCCGGAGACCCGGCAGCCGAAACCCGGAAGCTCCCTGGCCTGAAGCTGCCGGCCGAGATCGTGGTGTCTTCTTCCGGTCCCATGTCGAGCGTTTACGCCCAGGTGGCGGAGATCGCCGACGATTCCGTGCCCGTCCTGATCACCGGCGAGACCGGCTCGGGTAAGGAGCATCTGGCGCGGGCGCTTCACGACTCCTCCCGGCGAGGGGGCGGGCCGTTTGTCGCGGTGAATTGCTCGGCCATCCCCGCGGAGCTTCTCGAAGCGGAGATGTTCGGAATCGGCCAGGGCGTGGCCACCGGCGTCAAGGCGCGGCTCGGGCGCATCCGCGAGGCCGACGGCGGGACGCTCTTTCTCGATGAGATCGGCGATATGCCCCTGCCGCTGCAGACCAAGCTGCTCCGGGTGCTGCAGGACGGGGAAGTCACCCCGGTGGGCGGAGCGCCCTTCAAGGTGGAGCTGCGGCTGGTGTCGGCGAGCCACGCCGACTTTCAGGAGGCCATCGAGGCGCGGCGATTCCGCAGCGATCTTTTCTACCGCCTGGCCGGCTACGTGCTCCGCGTGCCGGCCCTGCGCGAACGCCGGGACGATCTGCCGCTTTTGCTGAGCAGCTTTCTGCGCAGAATCAGCGCGGAGACCGGGCGCCAGGTTCACGGTGTGACCGTGAAGGCCCTGGAGGCCGTGCTGAGCTCCCCCTGGCCCGGCAACGTTCGGCAGCTAGAGCACGCGGCGCGGCGGTTGGTGTATCTCTGCCCGCAGGGGCAGGCGGTGACCTCGGCGATGGTGCACGACGCGCTCGGCATGCTGAGCCTGCCGGCAGCCCGCGAAGGCTCCTTCGCGCTCGGGTCGGAGGGGCTCAAGGAGCACCTCTCGGAGATCGAGGCGCGGATTCTCAGGCAGGCCCTCGAGAGCACCGGCAATAACCGATCCCGGGCCGCGGAGCTGCTGAGAATCTCCCGCAACAGCCTGGCGCGGCGCCTGGAGCGCCTCGGCCTGGAGCCGGGCCGGAGCTGACGCGCTAGCCGTCTGGGGTCCCGGAGCGGGGCAGGAGAGCCAGCCAGGCCTCGAGCTCCGCAAGCTCCCTGCTGCTGTCGGCGCGCTGGGCGAGATAGGCCCCCCGGGCCTCTTCTCCGAGCGCCCGGGCGACTTCGGGGTCGGCGCCCAGGGCGCTTTGGGCCCGGGCGTTGATGAAGACGGCGTCGGCCTGCCATTTGGCGCTCGCGCTCTCCGCGAGCTCCATGGCCGCTACTCGGCCCAGCGTCTCGAGCGCCGCCGTCGGCCGGCCGAGCCGCTCGAGGCAGTCGGCCTCGCCGGTGAGGGCCTGGGCCATGAGAGGGTGCTCCGGACCCAGGGACTGGCTCCACACGACCGCCGATCTGCGGAAGCCGGCCAGGGCGTCCTCGAGCCCGCCGAGGCGCAGCCGGACGGTCGCCAGGTTGAAGACCAGAACGCCGACCTGCGGATGCTGATCCCCCAAGGCGGCCGTCAGCAGCTCCAGCGCCTGGCCGTAGGGCTCCACGGCCTCGAGATCTCGACCCGTCTCGGTCCAGGCCCGGGCGACGGTGGAAAGCGCCACGGCCACGTGGGGGTGAGTCGGGCCGAGCTCGGCCTTCAGGATCGAGAGAGCCTCGGTGAACGACCGCTTCGCGCCCTTAAAGTCTCCTTCAAGAGCCTCCAGCTCGCCCAGGTAGGTCAGCGATTCCGCTACCGGCACCCGCTTTTCGCCGAACACTCGGAGCCTGATCTCGAGGGCCTGGCGATGGTGCTCGGAGGCCGCCGCGCGGTCCTCTCGCTCGAGGGCGAGGGTGCCGAGGCGGCTGTGGATATCCGCCGCGGCGGGGTGCCACGGCCCGAATCTGCGCAGGTGGATCGAAAGCGCCTGCTCGAGGCTTTGGGTCGCGGCGTCGTTGCGGTCGAGGTCGTCGTAGAGGTTGCCGAGGCGAAGGAGCGTGGCGCCGGTCGACGGATGCTCCGCTCCGAGCTCCTCGGTCTTGATGCTGAGGGCCTGCCGGTGGAACTCGAGGGCGGTGGGGTAGTCGCCCGCCTGGCGCGCGGCGAGCCCCCGGTAGTCGAGCAGCTCCGCCCGCAGGAGCGCCGGGTCTCCCAGGCCCTCGAGGGCCTCCCCGGCCCGGGCCGCGTAGCGCTCCATCGACGTATTGGCGGCCTCAGCCTCCTCATTGCCTCGAGGGCCGGCGCTCTCGGGGTGGAGGCTGGCGAAACGCACCAGCCGAATGAGGCTTTGCGCCGTCACTCGGTCATGGCGCGCCGCGGCGGCCGTGAGAGCCGCGTCGACCAGCGTCTGCTCCGCGCCGTCGTCCACCATCGCGTCCTCGAAGAGGCCTTCCTGATAGAGGCTCTCGGCGATCATCGGGCCCCAGCCGAGCTCGTCGGCGTCGCGGCTCAGGATTCGGGCTCGCTCGAGGCCCGGCTGCAAATCGCCGGCCGCCCACAGGGCGTGAATCTCGGCCTGCTCGCGCCGCAGCTCGGCCAGGCGCTGCGCGAAGGCCTGGTCCTCGGGGGCCCGGAGAATCGAGCGCAGCGCGCGCCCGTCGTCGCAGGTCGCGAGGGGCGTTAAGCCGTCAAAGAGCGCCACCAGCTCCTCGGCTCCGAGGTCCTGCCGCGCCCTGGCGAGGGCCAGCGAGGCCTCCACCTCGCGCAGCCTCTGGTCCGCGCAGTCAACGCGCAGGTCGAGAAGCTCCCGGGAGAGAACTCCGCGCTGCCCGGCGCGGCACCACCGCTCCTGGCGCTCGCCCCAGCCGTCCGCG
>JBCCLG010000625.1:0-3941 GCA_039027015.1 Acidobacteriota bacterium
AAAAATCTTTTATTCTTCTGGGGGTAGGGGCCGCGCTCGCCGGGTGCGGCGAGCGCGGCGGAAGCTCGAATTCTCAAGTCGACCTAGACAATAAGACCGGGGCCTGGGCCGTGACCGAGCTTGAGACCGAGGTCAAGGCCAGCAGCTTCGACCTAGAGCGATTGGACGACGCTTTGCGTCGCGCACCCAATCTTCGCGACCTTCACGCCCCCGACGGCGCCCTGTCCCTCGCGTCCGCCGGGCGCGGGATCGCGGCGCTGAAGATCCTGGACCGGGCCGGAATTGAGGTCAGGGTCGCAGACTGGGAGCGACTGCTCGAGGGCGGAATAACAGGCGAAAGGGGCTACTTTTCCTTCGGCGGCCGTGAGTACGACTCTCTGGAAGTTAAGGATAGGACGCTCATCGAGTGGCCGCTGGCCGCTCATCGAATTCCCGTGCCGTCAGGGAGCGCGACCCTCTCGATGTCGGCCAAAGGCGTGGTCCGAGTCACCAACGGTGACTCTATGTCGGTCCCGGTTCGAGACCTTCTGCAGGTCTATCAATTCAGCAGATCGCTGCGCGTCGAGCGACATCCTGACGAGTGGGATGAGCGGGTCGAGGTCCTGGAGCCACCAACCCCAGTCGAGGGCCTGACGATCGAGCTCGGAGCCGGCGGCGCGCTGCCGGCCGTCGAAGCGCTGGAGGTCCGCGGGGCGGCGCCCGTGCTCGTGCAGCCGACCCAGGACTCCACGGTCTCGGATCTGGTCGCCTTTCTGAGCGCGGCCCTCGAGCGCCGACCGTTCAGGATCGCCCTCGACCTCGAAGGAGGAAGCGGGCGTCCGACTTTACTTCTGGGCGGAGAGCCGCAGAAGCCGATGCTGACTCTGAAGCTCGACGCGGGCCTGACGTGGAAGGAAGTCCGTCCGCTGCTGCAGGAGATCGCGCCGAATTTTCCGGCGGTCCTGGTGCGCACCCGCCAGGACCTCTCGGACCTTTCGGGGTTCGATCTCGACGGTTATCCAGGAGGCCTGCCAGGGGGCGTGATCCTTCCCCTGCGGCCGGCGCGGCACGAAGCCCAGGAGCTGATCTTGGCGTCGACCCCCGAGGCCGAGGCTACGCCGGCAGAAGGCTGAACTCGCCGATCGGCGAGCCGTTGCTGTCTCCATCGAGCCAGGCCTTGAGCTGCAAGAGCAGGAATGAGCCCTACAAGACAAACTTGATGGACGCGTTCCTCCTGAGCTGATCGAAAATGCCGATTCTGGCCTTCTCGTCTTCGACCTCGACTTCAAGCGCTAGGGAGACGTAGCGCTTGCCAGATGACGTCCTGGAGAGCGCGATTTCATGCGGGCGGGGTCCGACGGCGGCGGCGGCGGCTTCGCGCAGGTCAGACTCGTTTTCTCCGATGATCCTGTAGGCCCATCGGGTCGGATAGGTGATTGGAAGCCGGGATTGTTGTGAGTTCATTGCAGCTTGCCAGTTCGTCCAGAAGAGGCTCCGCTTCAGGTGCGTCCGGCGCCTCGGTGAAAAGCCTGGAACCTAGTAAAGCACCATAGCTTCGGCGAGACCAGGGATGATTCCCTCTCGCTGTGAAAGACTACGGCAAAAGCGTTGAGCCCAATGCGATTTATATTCGCAGGCAGGAACGGGGTGCGAGTCCCCTGCGGAGCGGCTTGACCCAACCAAGTCGAGCCCTAGAACCCACGACGCGGCCCGGAGAAGCGCGAGATGAATCCTCCCGAAGCAACGATGCGTGGCTTTCTTATCTGTTTACTGCTGACCCCGCTCGTGGCGGGGCAGGCGTTTTCGCAGACTCCCACCGTCCCTGCAGGCTCCGAATTCCAGGTCAGCAGCGGCGACTTCGAAGACGAGAATACCTATCCGGCGATCGCGGCGGATGCGGACGGCAATTTCGTCGTCGTGTGGTCGAGCAAACCAGACTTTGGCGAAAGTACCGTCCTGGGCCAGCGCTACACGTCTGACGGTACGCCGCGCGGCGACCAGTTCCAGGTCAGCACCTACACCACCCTCGGGCAGTATGACCCCGCGGTGGCCGTGGCACCGGACGGCGACTTCCTCGTGGTGTGGCGGTGGCGCCTCGAGGACGATCTCTTTGGGAAGCTCTATTCTTCGGATGGCGCGCCCGTCGGCGACGACTTCGTGATCAACGCCTACACCCGGAACACCCAGTCCCAACCCGCGGTGGCTGCGGATTCGGAGGGCAACTTCATCGTCGTCTGGTTCAGCGACGGCTCAGACGGCGGCGATACGTCGGCCGGGAGCATCCAGGGCCAGCGCTTCGCTCCGGACGGTGGAGCGCTCGGCGACCAGTTCCAGGTCAATACCTACACGACGAGCTTTCAATTCACCCCCTCGGTAGACGTAGGCCCGGGCGATGAATTCGTCGTGGTGTGGACGAGCAACGGCTCTGCCGGCGCCGACACGGACGAATTCGGGATCCTAGCTCAACGCTACGCGTCTGACGGCACACCGGTCGGCGGCGAGATCCAGGTCAACACCTACACGACGGATGACCAGATGAATCCCTCGGTGGGCGTAGGCCCGGACGGCGATTTCGTCGTGGCGTGGACGAGCTTCGACTCCGCCTATGGCGACACCGATGGAATGAGCGTCCAGGGCCAGCGCTTCGGCTCCGAGGGCGGGGCGCTCGGCGCTCAATTCCAGGTCAACACCTACACCACGGATGACCAGGCCTTCGCTTCGGTGGCGGTGGATTTGGACGGCGATGTCGTCGTGGCGTGGATGAGCGACGGCGATGAGGTCAAGGCCCAGCGCTACACCTCCGACGGCACGCCGCTGGCCGGCGAGTTCGAGGTCAACACCGTCAGAGTCAACAGCCCGCAGGAGTACCCTGCGCCGGTGGCGATGGGCCCGGATGGCGACTTCGTGGTCGTCTGGCAGAGCGCGGGTCAGACGGGTTTTTTCACCATCCAGGGGCAGCGCTTTCGAGCCAGCGCCGACGTCGCGGGGAGAGCCTTCATCGACGCCAACTTCAACGGCGTGCAGGATCCCTCGGAATCGGGCCTTGCGGACGTCCCGGTCGATCTTTTTAAGGAGGGTGGCGACCTCGTGGGGTCGACGATGACGGATGCCGAGGGCGCGTTTCTCCTGCGGCCGAAGATCGGCCTGACGGGACTGGTGGACCGGTTCTTCCTGGAATTCGATTCGCCGGACGACTTCGTCTTCACGCTCAACGACGTCGGCACCGACGATACGGCGGACTCGGACGCCGACCGGGTCACGGGCCAAACCCCGACCGTCGAGATCCTCGCCGCCGGCGATCAGGTCACGGATCTCGATGCGGGTCTCTTCATCCCGACGATCGAAGGGCGGGTGTGGAACGACGACGACGGCAACGGCATCCAGGACGGCGGCGAGCTCGGTATTGCCGACATCGCCGTCGAGCTGTACGACAGCCTGGGCGGCCTGGTTGCCTCCACGGTGACGACGGCCGAGGGGCTCTACTTCTGGGGAGAGCTCGATCCAGGCGCCTACTACATGCAGTTCACGGCCCCGGGTGGTTTCGTTTTCACGGCTCAGAATCAAGGCTCGGACGACGCCATCGATAGCGACGTTAACCCCGCCTCGGGCACGACCCCGCTCTTCACCGACGAGACCTCGCTGGTGCCCTCGGACGCGGGGCTCGAGGTCGATTCCGACCTGGACGGCGTCGCCGACCGCGTGGACAACTGTCCGGACGACGTCAACGCCGACCAAGCCGACGGCGACGGCGACGGCGTTGGCGACGTGTGCGACCCGGCGACGATCGGCGACCGGGTCTGGCTCGACGCAAATCTGAACGGCGTGCAGGACGGCGGCGAAGCGGGCTTCGAAGGCGTCACTGTCGAGCTCTTCACGTCCGCCGGCGTCTCCCTGGGCACCACGCTCTCTGCCGCCGACGGCTCCTATAGCTTCACCGACCTCGCCGGCGGCGCCTACTACCT